>JAOXRY010000314.1 GCA_025800305.1 Campylobacterales bacterium
CCCAAAGATAGCAAGAAAAAGGTAAATTGACAATAATATGCCAATTATATATAATATAGTAAAACTAGTTTATAGGATATTGATATGATAGGATTAGAAAAACTAGAAAAACAACAGGTCGGATTAAGGCTTCCAAAGTATTTGATTGATGATATTGATGATTTTACAAAAGAGTACTCTCTTAACAGATCTGAGATTATTACAGAAGCTATAAAAGAGTTTATATCTAATCAAAAGGCTGAGATTTTCTATAGGAAGCTGGATAAATCAGCAAAGGAAACAAAAGATCTTATTGATGGAAAAACTCCTGAGAGAAGTTTAAAAGATCTTGTTGATGAACTATAAACTAATTCCTACTCCTTCATTTGCAAAATCTGTGAAGCAACTTCATAAGAAATATAAGCAGATAGGCAAAGATCTATTAAAGTTTGAAGAAGAAATACAGAAAAATGAAGATATAGCCACAAATCTAGGCAGTGGATGTTTTAAGGCTCGTATCCCTAACTCTTCAATTTCTACTGGAAAAAGTGGAGGGTTTAGAGTTGTTTACTATAAAAGGATAGAAAACAAAATCTATCTTCTTCTTATCTACTCTAAAACAGATTTAGAAAATGTTAAAGAAGAGAGGATTATAGAGATCTTGAAAGAAAATCAACTCTTAGAACAACTTTAGTGCCTTTTGATAAGATCTAAAATTAGAAAAAATAAGGATTTTGGTTAAATGAAAATTGAGGATTTAGAGGTTGGCAAAGTATTATCTTGGATTGGAATGTTCTTTATTGGTTCAGGTGTTGTTTTTTTCTTTGCATACAATTGGAATGAACTCCATAAATTTGAAAAGCTAGGAGTTACAATATCTTTTATTTTTGTAGCTATAGGAATCTATCTATTTTCAAAAAAAGATTCTATTCTTAACGATACATCCTTATGGTTGGCAACTGTAGGAATTGGTGTGACTTTAGCTGTCTTTGGACAGATCTATCAAACAGGGGCTGATGCTTACAATCTATTTGTTGCTTGGAGTATTTTTGCTTTTGGTTTAGTTGGAGTTTCAAAGTCATCAATCAATTGGTTTACTTTTCTTATTCTCATAAACCTTACTTTAAGGCTCTATTTGGAACAAGCTCTTCATATGGATGAACAAGGTATTACTTCTATAATGATTGTAGGAAATAGCTTTATAGCACTTTTGCTTTTTTTTGCCGTAAAGAAAGAGAATCTCAGTCAATTTAAATGGCTTTTAGAAGCAGTTATTTTATATCTTTTACTGTTGAATTTTAATCTTCTAATGGGTGAGTTTTTTCAGCCTTTTTCAAGATATAGTCTGTTTTTTGTTTTTTATGTAGCTCTTTTATACTATATAAAGAAAAAAGGGCAACTTTTAGGAGAGTCTTTAGCCATACTAACTTTAGTATTTTTATTACCTACTTTACTATCTTCTTTAGTTGGTGGAGGATTAAATAGATTTTATTTAGGTGTCCCACTATTTGTTATTTTTTCTTTAGTAGGGTTAAAATATATGGTTGGTAGAATTAAAGAGACAGAAATCTCTTTTAATAAGATTAAACTTCCATGGATTACCCATGTTTTTATTTTTATCACAGTAACTTTTGCTGCATCTGGTATTTTAGTAATTGGTTTTATGACAAATATTATTAATAACGACAGATTAATTCCTCTAGGTATTCTTACTTTAGTGACTGCATTAGTTTTGAAAAAGAAACAAACTCTTTCATTAAATTGGTATTATGGGCTTTTTACAGCAATTATATTAGCTGAGTTTGCTATTGTTGTAGGTACTATTATCAATTATGATTATGATGTTTCTGTTTTAGGAATATCTTTGCCTATGTTTGTATTAATTGGTATACAAATAGTCCTTTTTGTTTTTATGAAAGACTATCTTTATAGGGTTCGTAGTATTATCGTTTTCAATGTAGCTATTTTGCATACTAGCGGTTCTGTTTCATATGAACTAGCTGTAGTTTTATTGCTTACTATAACAGGACTTATTCTAGTGGCTAATCACTATAAAAAACAACTTAGTGACATCTATATCAGTGTTAATGATGGTTTAATTGTTTCTAGTTTTGTAATAGGATACATATTCTTATCACACGAAAATTTGATGGATAGCTATATGATTTTATATCAAGTCGTAGGAAGTCTGCTTCTATTTTATAGTTTTATAAAAGTACAAGAAAATCAAAATAAGTTTATAGTCGCTTTGATGGCAATTGGTGTTAGTTTTATCCCATCACTAAGTATCTTTTTGATACTTTTTTTCTTAAGCTACAAAAATGAGAAAAAGTACCTTGTATTGTTTTCTCTTATATCCATTATCCTATCAATGGGTGTGTGGTATTACCAGCTGAACATCACTCTATTAAACAAGTCTCTTTATTTGATAGGAGCAGGTGTCATGGTTTTACTAATGAGTTATTTTATGGGACGTAAGGAGAAGTCATGGGAAGGATAGTAGCAGTTTTAACAGTATTGGTTTTCACTGTATCTGTTATTTATGGAGTTTATTTAAAAGAACAAACTTTAGAACATGGTGCTGTTTTACGATTAGAACTACGTCCTGTTGATCCTAGATCTTTGATCCAAGGAGACTATATGATATTGGATTTTGAACTAACTGAAGAGATAAATAAATTACTTCCAGAAGCCTCAAAGAACTATTCTCAAGTGGTTCTGGACATTGATGATAAAAGTATTGGAGTTTTCAAAAGTTTTGTTGAGGAAGAGATAAACTTAGGAGAAAACCAAGTTATATTGAATTTTACATATATACAAATTGATGAAGAGTTTTTATCAAAAGTTGCTACAACCAGTTATTTTTTTGAAGAAGGTACAGGAAAAAAATATGAAAAAGCAAAATTTGGTGAGTTCAGGGTAAGTAAAGATGGTGAAGCAGTACTTGTCTATTTGTTGGATAAAGATCTAAAAATAATTAAATAATATAAAAGAAGAAGATCTTATAAGAAAATCAATTCTTATAAGATCTTTTATATCTTCTATAAAAAAATGGAATTCCCCATCCAAGTAAAGGATAGATAAACCATAGATGTTCTGGTGAAGTTGTAATATTTATAATAAAAAGCATCAGATTTATACTTATAAAAATAGCTAGTTTATCTGTTGGTTTTTGGGTTCTTTCTTTTTTCTCTAACACTTTTTGCAAATCATCTACACTTATTTCAAAAACTTTAGCTAAAAGATTAATTGACTCTAAACTAGCTTTATTTTCTTTTTCTATCCTTTGAATGGTTCTTATACTTAGTTTTGTTAGTTCTGCCAATTTTTCTTGGGAATAGCCTTTTTGTATTCTTAAATCTTTTAAACTCATTTTGTCTCCTACTATTTTGAATTGATGAAAGAATCTTACTACAAAAAAAGATTTGTCGGTTACGACACTTATATGACAATGTTAAAAAGAGAGATTCTAAGTTTTATTATCTATAATTAAGCCAATATTTCTAACAAAGAATACTTATGGATAAACTAAAAATTAAAGAAGAAATTTTAAATGGATGTAACTTTCGTCATGCTTGTAAGCTGTTTGATGAAAATAAAGAGATCTCCCATGAAGATATGGGATTTATTTTAGAAACAGGAAGGCTAAGTCCAAGCTCTTTTGGGATGGAGGGAACAAGATATATTGTTGTGCGAACTTCTCCAATGAAAGAGAAACTAAAACCTGCTTGTTGGAATCAAAACCAAATCACCAGTTGTAGTCATTTGGTTATCTTTATTACTAAGACAGAAGATCTCAAAGCTGGAAGTGATTGGGTCAAAGAGAGGTTTTTGGTAAGAGGACTTTCTAAAGAAGCAACAGAGGCTTATAATGAAAAATACAAAGAGTATTTATCTCAATTAAAATCAGATGACATCTACCAATGGGCAGCTAGACAGTCTTATATTTCTTTGGGGAATATGATGAGTGCTGCTGCTTCTTTAGGGATTGATAGTTGTGCTATAGAAGGTTTTGAAAAAGACAAAGTTGAAGAGATCTTAGAGCTTGATACAGATAAAGAAGAGCTTGTGGTAATGTGTGCTTTTGGATACAGAGCCAATGAACAAAATCAAAAGATCCGAGTTCCTTTAAATGAGATGGTTGAGTATAGATAAATAAGGAAAGGATGAACCTTTCCTTATGCTAGACCTTAAATTTATTTAGTAAACTGTTTAGATGATTAGATTTTTCTAAAAGTTCATTGGCAAAGCTATCAACTTCTCTACCAATTTTTCCATCAGTATTTGTATTTTCTACAATTGTTGACATCGACTGGATAAGCTCTTTTACATTTGTTGCAATAAAGACTGTATTTTCAACAGCTTTTGTTGAAGCATCGATTGTTAGATCTAAGTTTTCTTTAGATTCTGTTGCTTCATTGATAAGACTTTGTGCTGAAGATGAGATCTCTAAGATCTCTTGAGATGTGGTGTTGATTTCATTACCAATATCGTTAATATTTTGAGTAATGATATTTGTTGTAGAGCCAATCTCTGTAAGACTTTTTTGAGTTCTTTCAGCTAATTTTCTAACTTCATCTGCAACAACAGCAAAGCCACGTCCGTGTTCTCCAGCTCTGGCTGCTTCAATTGCTGCATTTAGAGCAAGAAGATTTGTCTGTTCTGCAATATCTCCAATAACATCTAATACGTTTTTAATATCTTCTGCTTGAGAAGTAAGACCACTCATGTTTTCAGATAGCTCTTCTTGTTTTTCACTACTTTTTCCAATACTTCCAACAACTTTATCAAGGTTTGCTATAAAGTTTTCTAAAGTATTTTTTGTTTTCTTTAAATCACTGTTGGTTGTTGCTGATAGCTCTTCTGTTAAATCAACCTCTCCACCAATCTCTTCAATTAGTTTATCGATATTGTCAATAGATTCTTTCTGTTTTATCATATGACCAGTAAGGTTATTAGCTGATTCTTTAATTTGTTTACTAGCATTGGTTGTTTGTTCTGAAGAGTTTTTTGTCTCTTGGATAATATCTTTAAAAGACGTAATTAAATTATTAACAGCAAAGGCAATCTCACCCATCTCTCCTCCACTGTGACAATTGATTGTTTCACTTAGGTCATGGGTTGTTGAGATCTTTTGAATCTGCTCATTGGAGTTTTGTACAGCACTTGTAATATCTTTACTGACCTTTAACATAACAAGAATCACAAATAGTGAGAAAGCAACTAAAAGAGTAAGAATTGTAGTCATGCTACTTGTCGCTTCTTGTTGTAATGTGGAAATTGTGTTTTTCGCATTTTTTGAGATGTGGTCATCTATACTTTTTAGAATGTTTATTTTTTTTGTAATTGTGTCAAACCAATAGACAGCTTCTGTAGAAAAATCTTTATTAAAAGCTAGGTTTCTTAACTTTAAAACCTCTTTTACACTATTTGCATCCATTTTTTTAAAGTAGTATTTTTTCACATCTTCATCAGCAATTGTCAAAAAAGAGTAAATATAACTGTCTTGCGCTGAGATAAGTGTGATAGCTTTTTTCTCCATTCCTGAGCCAAAACCCTTTTTTGCAAAAGTATTTGAAAGAACAGCTCTCTCAATTCCAGCTCTCTCTTTTGAATAGAGAAAGTTTGAATAAGCGATAAGTATCTTTGCTAGTTTCTCATCTTGACTTAGTTTTCCTGATAGTGGAACAATATCAAGGATCTTTTTATTTAAAGATGTATAGTATTTTAAAGTTTTTCCAAGAGGAATCGTTTGGGCAGTGATACCAGATCTCATCTCTTGGAGTTTTTTTAGTTGAGTTTTTATACTTGTAATACTTCTTTTTAATGAGTTGGGATATTGTGTGTAATCAACTTTATTTGTAAATGAATAGAACTCTTTTAATCTTTTATCTGTTAGTTTTCTTTGGTTTGGAAGTTTTTGTACAAACTTGGTTCCTTTACTTCCTAAATATCCTGCACTGGCACCTCTTTCTTTTTGAGTTTCATGAACTAGCCTACTAAGAACAGCAGAAAGATCTACCAAAGTGTCGACTTTTTCCAGTGAAGATTTGTATTCCATCTTGGTTAGAGTTGTATTTACAAGAAGAAATAATGCCCCTAATGTTACAATCATAGTAACTATGAGAAGCTTATTTTTTATACTTAGATTAGAAATCATAGTTTGCCCCTTTTTCAAAGGTGTAATATTATCATAAATTTGAAAGAAAAAAATGAAGATTTTATTTTCCCCAAGTGAAACAAAAACCAAGGGTGGGAGTGGATTATCTTTAAAAAAAGATGACCTTATCTTTCCTGAGTTATACCAAAAACGACTGGAAATTATAGACAGATATATTGATTTTGTATCAACAGCAAATGATAATGAACTTTCCAAGTTTTTTGGGCTAAAAGATCCTAAACAATTTGAGGATCTTAAAGTAGATATCAAAAAAGCTCCAACAAAAAAAGCGATTCTTAGGTATTCAGGGGTTGCATATGATTATCTAAAATATGAAGAGTTGGATAGTAATACTCAAAAATATATCGATGATAATACGATCATCTTTTCCAATCTATTTGGAGCAATTAAAGCTGACACACCTTTGCCAGAGTATAAGATAAAACAAGGTGAAACAATAGGAGGTTTTAAAACAGAGGACTTTTATAAAGAGCATTTTACAGATGCTTTAAATGAGATCTTAAAAGATGAGATCTATCTAGATCTAAGAGCTGGTTTTTACAACAAGTTTTATAAACCTTCTTCTTTATACATGACATTGAAGTTTTTAAAAAATGGAAAAGTTGTAAGCCACTGGGCAAAAGCTTATAGAGGAATTGTGTTGCGAGAGATGGCAAAAGCAAAGATTAAAAACTATGAAGAATTTTTAGATTTTAAGATTGACGGACTTATTGTAAAAGAGATTGTTGAGACAAAGATCAAAAAAGAGGTTATTTTTGATCTAGTCTAAAAGAGATTAGATCTTAAATAGCCTCTTTGCATTTTCTGTAGTAATTCTTTTTATCTCATCTACTTCCATCTCTAAGATCTCAGCTATCTTTTGGGCAACAAAAGTACAGTAAGCAGGTTCATTTCTCTTTCCTCTGTGAGGATGAGGTGTAAGATACGGTCCATCTGTTTCTATTAGAAGTCTATCAAGGGGGATTTTTTTCACCATTTCTGGAAGTTTTTTAGCATTTTTAAAAGTCAAAACACCGCCAATTCCAAAGTAGAAATTGTGATCTACAAGTTCTAGTAAGATCTCATCAGCGTTGTAACAGTGTAATACACCACCTACATCTTTAGCATTTGTCTCTTTTAAGATTGTTAAGCTGTCAAGACTAGCTTCTCTTATGTGAACAATTAGAGGTTTTTGGAGTTTTTTAGCCAGTTTAATCTGGGATATGAAAACCTTTTTTTGTAGAGTTTTCTCTTTTTCTATTTCCTCTTTTGTTTCTGGAAGTCTGTAGTAATCAAGTCCACACTCTCCAATGGCAACACATGTAGATAAAGAAGCAAATTTTTCTACTTTTGGTAAATCATAATCATCAACATGGTAAGGGTGAACTCCACTGGCAATATAGGTGTTTTCAAACTCCAAGGAAAGTTGTCCTGCTCTTTCAAAATCAGCAGGATCTGCCCCAGGGATAATAAACTGTTCCACACCAGCTTCTAAAGATCTTTGATAGACCTCTTTTATATCTTCATTGTATCTGTCTGAATCAAGATGAACATGGGTATCTATAATCATTTAAAAATCATCCCAAAAACTTCACCAAGATTACCTGCTGTAAATGCAAAAACAATCAATCCAATAGTTAGTCCATATTTAATTAAACCAAAATAATTATCCAATATTTGATACCACCTTATTTCTTCCTGTCTCTTTTGCTTTATAAAGACACTGATCCGCGCCTTTTACTGCTTCTTCTAAAGTTGTGTCATCTGGGAAAAACACACCTATTGATATAGTATATTTCAAAGAAACACTTCCAACTTGTAAAGTATTTGATTCAAAATCTTTTCTAATAGTTTCAAAAAAATCCAAAGCTTTTTGTTTTTGTTGACCAAAAAGTATTACACAAAATTCTTCACCGCCAAACCTTGAAATTACAGGATTTAGTTCTTGTAAGTTTCTCTCTAAAATTTTTCCAACCTCTTTTATCGCTTCATCACCTACATCGTGTCCATATGTATCATTAATACTTTTAAATTTATCAATATCAAACATAGCAACACAAAGATCTTCTTTTTTGTGTCTTGCTTCTACAAATTTTGCAGAACCTTCATCAAAAAAGTACCTTCTGTTAAACATTCCAGTCATAAAGTCTTTATTGGCTCTGTCTTTACTTTCTTGAAAAAGATCTAAGATCTCTAAATTTGAATTGATTCTACTTGTAAGTTCTTCTTGTGAAAAAGGTTTTTTAACAAAATCGTTGGCACCAAATTTTAAAAATTTAGCTGGTATGTTTTTTCCATCGTTATCTGAAGTTACAACAATACCAAACTCATCTTTTTTGTAGGTTTTTCTAATCTCTCTTGTTAGCTCTAACCCATCCATAAGAGGCAGGTTATAGTCTGTTACAACTATATTAATTTCAGGATGCTCTTTGAGTTTTTTTAGTGCGTCTATTCCATTATCAACGACAATTGGATCAAACATCTGTCTTTTTAATATATCAACTATTGTTCTTCTATAGACTTTAGTATTATCACAGACTAAGACCTTAGTCTGTCTATTTTTCAACATTCTAGTAATTCCTTGAACTACTAATTCAAAAGAGTTGGCATTTTCTTTTAGAAAGTAGTCAGAAACTTTTTTTCTGTAAATACTATCTCTTATCTCATCACTATAGTTTCCTGTTAAAACAATAGTTGGGATATTATACTTTACTGTATATACAGCAGCGTCACCTTCTTCACAATCAGGAAGATTAAGATCTACAATAGCTAAAACAATATCTTCTTGATGTTGTTCTATTATTTTTTCACAGTCTGCAAGACTAAAACCGCTTAAAACCTTAAGGTGACAAGCTTCTTCTATAAATGAGGAAAGAGCTAAATTAACAGATTTACTATCATCTATAACCAGC
>JAOXRY010000329.1 GCA_025800305.1 Campylobacterales bacterium
CGATGCCTTTAACTTTTGCTATGAGTATTAATGTAATGTTTGTTTATGGCGCTGCTTTTGTTCCTGGTCTTTGGAGTATTGTACAAGCTCTTTTTCCTTTAGCTGTTATTGGTTTTTGGGTTGTAGGATACTTTGCATTAAAGATCTTTGCTGAATACTTTACAAGACTTATTGTAAAAGGTGATTTTAATTTTGCCACTAACAATAACCTAAGCCAAATGATTGCAATTTTTGCATTTTCTATGATAGCTGTAGGTTTTGGAGCAAGTGCTGCGATGAGCCATAATCCTGCTATTTATGGTATTGCGATGTTCTCATCAATTCTATTTTTAATGATTGCGATTAGTTTAACTATTATCAAATTAACTTTAGGTATGAAATCAATTCTAAAGAATGGTATTGGTTTAGAAGCTAGTCCGTCTCTTTGGATTATGATTCCTATTTTAACCCTTATAGGAATTACAGTAATCAGAATTTACTTTGGAACTGCTCATAACTTTTTACATGTAAAACAACCTCCATATGGAGTGATTTTTATTTTAACTTCAATGTTTTTAGCACTTCAGATTATGTTTGGATACATTGGTTACAAAGTCATGAAACAGATGGGTTATTTTGATACATTCTTAAAAGGAGACAAAGCAAGTCCTGTAAGTTTTGCACTTGTTTGTCCAGGTGTTGCATGGTTTGTATTTGGAATGTTTTTTATCTTTTTTGGACTTGTAAAAAATGGTATTGTAGAAATCTTTAGTGTTCCTTATTTTATTATTATGGTTCCTTTTGTCTATATTCAATTTGTAACAATAAAAGTTATTTTCACCCTTACAAATAAGCTTCTTAAAGAAAACTAAGAACTTTTTTCAACAGATAGAAAAACCTCTATCTGTTGAACTTTTTCCCTTAATATTACTACTTTTCAATGCTCTTTAATCATAAATTAAGAATCTTTCTCTTATTATATTGACCGGCGGTCAATATAAAATATCTAATTTTGGAGGTTCTTATGAAAAAATTAGCACTGATACTAATTCCATATATTTTATTTAGTAAATCTGTAGATTTTCATACGGCTCTTTCTCTAACACTTAAAAACAGTCAAGAGCTAAAAGGGAAAAAGCTAGATCTAAAAAGTTCTAAAAAACAGATAGAAGAAGCAAATAGTTACAACTTTGGTACTCTTAGTTTTAATGAGACAGTTTCCCATACCAATCACGCAGGATATGTTTTTGGAATGAAGATGTCAGCTAGAGAAGCAACCTTTGGTGACTTTGGTTTTAAAGATTTTCTTACACCTTTAGGTAGTGCTATTTATGGTGCTTCCCAAGGTCAAGCACCATCTGATATGAGTTCACTTTTAAAAAAACAACCAGATGACTTGAATAATCCAGAAGCTAGAACAAACTATGAGACAAAACTTAGCTACGATATTCCTCTTTTTGTTGGTTTTAAACTTCAAAGTGGAAAAGAGATGGCAACATTACAAGCGATGGCAAAAGAGGCTAAATTAAACCATGATGAAAAAGCCTTAGGCTTAAAAGTCTTACAAGGATACAACGGAGCAGTAACAGCAAAAAAGTTTATCCAATTAACTAAAAAAGGAAAAGCTAGAGCCAACTCTTTTATTAAAACGGCATCAGATATGTATAGAAAAAAACTTACCCGTATTGTAGATGTAAAACAAGCGAAGATGGCTTATTTAAGTATTGATACAAAACTTCAAGAAGCACAGAATAATTACAACATGGCAATCGCTTATTTAAAATTCTTAACTGGTGATAATAGTATTACAGACGTGGCTGATATGAAAGAGATCTCATACAGTTCAAAATCCCTACCAGAACTTCAGCAGATTGCAATTGAGAGTAGAGATGATTTTTCCTGGATGAATTACAACGTTCAGACAATGAAAAAGAAAGTAACCTTTGACTCCAGTGATAGATACCCTACAATTGGAGCTCATCTTGAGTATGGTTACAATGATGATTCATTTAGTGTTGATTCAGAACATGACTACTACCTTGTGGCAGTAGGATTAAAATATAACATATTTGACGGTGGATTGGTTTCCGCAAAAAAAGAGAAAGCTCAACTTGATTATCTTAAAACAAAAAATTATTTTGAACTAATGGAAAATGGAATCAAACTAGAAGTAGAAAAAAACTTCAATGACTTTACAACCCAAGAAGAGACATTTGAAGCAAAGAAAAATACAGGTGCAATGTCTGAAGAGATCTTAGATGAGACAGTAAAGATCTACAAAAATAACCTAAATTTTAGAACAAATATGATGTATCTTCTCATGTCACTACAAAGTATGATGACAGCACAAGGAGATGTGATTAAATCTGAATATGACAAGAGTTTAGCAGGAGCAAAGCTTCAGTTATCCCTTGGCAAATCTTTACAGTAAAGGATAAGGTATGAAATACAAAATAGAAAATGAAAATATTGCAGGAACGTTAGCCAATACTTTTATTCACCATCCACTGACACTAATTATCGCAGTTTTTATTCTAGTTCTTGGGTATCTCTCTTTGGAGATGACACCAAGAGAGGAAAATCCTCAGATCAAAGTTGCAGGAGGTGCGGTAATTGTTCCTATGCCAGGGGCAAAAGCCAATGAAATCTTAAAGGTTATTGTTGAACCACTGGAAAGAAAGATTAGAGAGATTAAAGGTGTACAACATATCTACTCAACAGCAAAAGACTCTGTTGGAATCATCCAAGTTCAATACTACATAGGACAAGATAAAGAGTCTTCAGATCTTAAACTTTATGACCTTGTAATGAAAAATATGGACAAACTTCCAAAAGGAGCGATGCAGCCAATTATTAAAACAATGGATATTGATACAGATATTCCTGTTGCTTCTATCGCTTTTTATACAAAAAACGACTCTCTGTCTCAAACAGATCTTTATAAAAGAATCAACAAAATTGGTCATGAGATTAGTAAGATTGAAGATGTTGCAACTATAGATCTTAAAGGGGAGAAGAAAGAGCAGTTTAATGTTCTCATTGACACTGAAAAACTTATCAAGTATAGAATCACCTTAGGTCAAGTTGCAATGGCTGTAAAAGGTCTTACTTTTGGGCTTCCAGATGTAAAAGGAGATCTGAATAATGGCGATTTTATTATGTTTGGAATTGACAATGCTATTAAAACTGAAAAAGATATTCAAAACATCATAGTTGATAAGTTTGAAGGAAGATCTGTACTTATTAAAGACATAGCGTCTGTAACAAAAGGCTATGACATCCAAAACAAAAAAAGAGCCTACCTTTACACAAAAAAAGATGACTCTTTAAAAGGTGAAACAGAGCAGACAACCCTTACAATTTCTAAATTAAAAGGTGCTAATACTGTTGTAATAAATGACAGGATTTTTGATTATCTAGATACAATCAAAGAAGATCTAGCAAAAGAGGGAATCGGTTATGTCATCACAAGAGATGATGGTTATACGGCAAATCATGCTGTAAATGAGTTGGTTTTCCATCTTGCTATTTCAGTTGTGATTATTGCCATATTACTGGTTGTTGCTTTAGGTTTTAAAGAAGCGATAATCGTCTCTTTAACAGTTCCAATGATTTTAGCATTAACACTTTTTACAGGATTTTTACTGGATGAGACAATCAATAGAATTACCCTTTTTGCCCTTCTTTTAAGTCTTGGGCTCTTGGTTGATGCGGCCATTATTGTTATTGAAAATATCCATAGGCATATGCACAGTGAATCAAGCAAAAATAAGACTTTAACACAGATTGCTATTGACGCGACCAACGAAATTGGAAACCCAACAAACATTGCAACAATAGCAATTATTATGACTTTTATTCCAATGTTTTTCGTTGGAGGGATGATGGGGCAGTTTATGCACCCTCTTCCAGTATTTGTTCCTATATCCTTGTTTATGTCACTGATTGTGGCGTATATCTTCACTCCTTATCTAGTTGATAAGCTTTTGAAAAAACATTAAAAGAGTAAATTATGAGACAAGAAACAAAACTAGAAAAACTAATTTTTAATATCATTGAAAGTAGAACTCAAAAGTTAATTGTTTTAGCTTTTACACTATTTCTTTTTGGATTTTCAATCTACATGATTGCACCTTCACAGCTGGTGAAAGCGAAGATGCTTCCTGGAAAAGATTCAGACTCTTTTTCTGTCTATGTAGATCTTCCTAAAAACTCCTCTTCAAAAAAGACAAAAGAAGTTACAGACTGTATCTCTTCATCTTTAATGAAAGAGTCTGCTGTAGAATCCATTTCTGTTTTTATCGGTGAAGGTCAGCCTATGGATTTTGCAGGAATGGTTAAAGGAAGTGCTTTAAAATCTGCTGAAAATGAAGCCGAAGTTATGGTAAATATCGCAAGAGCAGCAAAAAGAGATGAGAGAAGCTATAACCTAATTTCAAGAGTAAGACCTATTGTTCAAGAAAAGTGTAGTTTAAATGGAGCAAATATTAAATTCATCGAACTACCTGCAGGTCCTCCTGTTCTAGCTTCAATTGTTGCTGAGATCTATGGTGGAAAAAGCTTTGAAAAAAGAAGAGAAGTAGCTTATGATATAGCTAAGATTTTAGAGAAACAACCAAAGCTAGTAGATGTTGATGTTTTAGCTGATGAAGACAGTTACAGATACGGACTAATTCTAAAAAACAATGAAGTTTTAAATAGTGGCGTTGGACTAGAACAAGTAAAGAAAATGCTCTATATCGCTTTTGAAGGTATGGGGATGGGATTTATCAACAGTGAAAATGCAGAGAATCAGATCCAGATCTTTTTAAGACTTGATGATAGCAGACTTCTTGATGAGAAATCCATTGAATCTGTAAAGAAAAAAATTTATAACTTAAAACTTATGAATCCAATGGGGCTGATGATACCAATGAGCCAGTTTGTTGAAATCAAAAAGCTAAAACAAGCTCCAACAACTACATCTAAAGATCTTAATAACATGATAAATGTAATTGCAGAAACAGACAATGAAAGTCAGATCTATCCACTACTAGATGCTAGAGATATGATTCTAACAACCTTGACAAACAAATATAATATAGAAAAAATAGATCTTTTAAATCTTCGACTTATAGATAAAAAAACAGGAGAAAAGTTTGATTTAGTTTGGGATGGAGAGCTGAAAGTCACCATTGACA
>JAOXRY010000333.1 GCA_025800305.1 Campylobacterales bacterium
GAAACTAAAATAGAATTAAATGCTGTTTATAAACCTTTGAAAACTCTAAACGATATCGTTCCTGTAAAAGACAAAAACGTATCAGCAGTAATCTACACAAACCCTGTGCTTCTTCCAAATACGATGCCTGTTGTCTACAAAAAGAAAGCATTTATTGATATGATTCTTCCTTCTATTCTTGTTTCTAAATATAAACTATCAAAGCTTCATGAAAAAGTTTTATTGATTAGTAAAAAGCCAGAAATAAAAGGGGAAGATAAAAAGTTTATAGATCTTCTTTTTAAAAAATATAAAACTACAAAAATAGATATTTTGCTTACAAGACTAACAACCCATCCTACAAGCGTGGTTTTAGCTCAAGCTGCTGTTGAGAGTGGTTGGGGTGGTTCTAGGTTTTTCATCAAAGCAAATAATATTTTTGGAATCTGGTCATTTAATAAAAATGAAAAAAGAATTCCAGCTCTAGGGATGAGAGGGGCTAAAACTATCTATTTAAAAAAATATGACTCTTTGGAAGAATCAATTAGTGATTATTTTAAAACTTTAGGTACAAGCAAATCATTTAAAAACTTTAGAAACAAAAGACTTCTTCATAAAGATCCATTGGAACTTATTAAAGATCTTCAGTATTACTCAGAGCTAAGAGAGGAGTATGTTGAAAAACTACGAAAAGTGATAGTTCAAAACAATCTTTCTAAGTATGATGACTATCAGCTCTCTTTAGATAGCTTTAAAGAGGTTATTGTTAAGTAATTTAACTTTGGATATCTTTTATATATTCTAAGCCCCACTTTTCTAAAGCACCTATTACTTCCAACAGTTGAATCCCATGTTTGGATAAAGAGTATTCAACCTTTGGTGGTGCTACTGGAAATACTGTTCTTATGATAATTTGTGCCTCTTCAAGAACTTTTAGTTTTCTACTTAATGTTCTTTGTGACACATCTGGAATCTTTTCTGATAGTTCACTAATCCTAAGAGGTTTTTGTGCTAAGCTATAAATAATTAGAAATTTCCACTTATCATCAATAAGATCAATTGCAATCTGGCTAGGACATTCATACTCTTTATTATTTAAGCAAACCATATAAATCCTTATAATATTTTTAAGTTTACAATAAACATTATAAACTATTTTAGGACAAAAAAGTCCTATATTGACAAAAATGTCAAAAATTAGTATCATTCTATGAAATTTTTGTTAAAAAGGACAAGTAGTGAAGAAAACATTAGTAGTATTAGCACATCCTAATCTGGAAAAATCAGTTGTAAATAAAGCATTAGTTGATAGATTATCCCAAGAAGAAAATATAACAATTAATGATTTATATAGTAAATATTCAGATTTTAAAATTGATGTTGAGAAAGAACAACAACTTCTTTTAGAAAACGATGTAATTGTTTTTCAGTTTCCATTTCAATGGTTAAGTTCTCCAGCACTTTTAAAAGAGTGGTTTGATAATGTATTTGCATTAAACTTTGCATTTGGAGAAGCATTTAAATTAGAAGGTAAAAAGTTTGTTGTATCAACATCTACTGGTTCAGCAGAAAAAGAGTATCAAAAAGATGGTGCTAATAAAGCTACTATTGAAGAGTTTTTAATGCCTTTTTGTGGAACAGCAAATCATACAAAGATGGAATACCAAAAACCAATGGCAGCCCATGGAGCTTTTTCATTATCTAAAGAAGATATTGAAAATCATGGAAATAAATTAGTTGATTATTTAAAAAGTCTATAAAAAATTAAAATAGGAAGTTTAACTAACTTCCTATTTTAACCACAGCTTCCGCCACAGCCACCTTCACTTGGTGCATCAAATAAAGAGATCTTAGGATTATCTCCAACAAATTCCAAATTAACACCGATTTTTCTATTAATTTCATCTGTCTCAAGTACCATATCAGAAAGCATTTGTGCAATTTCTTCTGCAATTTCTTTTGTTTTTTCAGCAGTTTCTGGTGTCCCGTGTTTGTCTAAGATCTCTAAGATTTTTACATTAGATCTTTCAGCATCCTTAACAGAGCCAAAAATATCAGATACAGAAAGTTGTGTCATGATTCTCCTTTAAAAAAAGCAATCATAACATAAAAATAACTTACTTACTTGATAGGTATTTCCAAAGAATCCAAAAAAGTGTGATTGCTATAAGAGGCATAACAAATGAATTCTCATAAAGCATCTTAAAAAAGTCAATAATATAACTTCCTCCAAGATAAGAAAGAAGACCAAAAGCTAATCCCCAAACTATAGAAGAGAGAAGGTTGATTATTGTGAATTTTGTAAAGTCATACTTTGTAAGACCAATAGCTATTGGAACTAAGGTCTTGACTCCGTAGAGAAATTTTTGAAAAAGGATAATGGAGTTTCCATGTTTTTTCATAAGAATATGAGAAAGGGCTAGTTTTCTTCTGTGTTCTCTTACGTAGTTCATTACTTCTGATTTATAGTTTCTAGCAAAATAGAAAAGAAAAGTATCTCCAATAAAGTTAGATGTTGCACCTATTAAAATAACTAGTTCTATATCTAGCTTTCCAATTGAAGCTAAAGCACCAGCTCCAATAATTGCAAAAAATCCTCCTCCAAATGAGTAAAGAAATAAAATAATATATCCATATTCAGAAAGGGTATTTATCAGTTCTTCCACTATTTACTTCCTTTTTGAATGGAGCTCAAAAAAGAACTGGGAACTAAAGGGCTCTCCCAACTTTGTTGATCTATAATCATATTATCCAGCCTCCACCTAAAACTCTTTCATCATGATAAAAAACAGCGGCTTGTCCAGAGGCAATTCCTACACCTGGTTCTTGAAGTTTGATAGTCGCTTTTTCTTTTCCTTGAAAAGTTACAGAACAAGGAATCATTTTTGAAGAGTATCTGATTTTTACAGTTGCTTCAAAATCTTCGTATGGTACAAAGAAATTGAGATCTTTTATTTCTAATTCAAAACTTTCCAAATCTTCTTTTGTTCCTATCATAACTTGGTTTTTTTTAGGAAATGTACGTAGAACATATCTTGGACCTTCAGGTGGCTTTTTTAATGTAAAACCCTTTCTTTGTCCTGTTGTATAGTGGATATATCCTTTATGGGTTCCTACAATATTTTTCTCTTTATCAATAAGATCTCCTGGAGTATCAATATCAGTGTGTCTTTTTATAATATCTCTATAGTTTGTATCAACAAAGCAGATCTCTTGAGATTCTTTTTGTTGGGCTATCTCTTTTAGAGGTTCAATATCATTTACAAGTTCTTTTACTTTTTCTTTGTATCTATCGCCCATAGGAAAAATAACTCTAGGTAAGATCTCTTTATCAATATAAAAAAGAAAATAAGATTGATCTTTTGATTTATCAAGACCTTGATAGATATATTCTCCATCAGTTTTGAGATAGTGTCCAGTTGCTAAAAATTCACAGCCATATTTATCTGCCAATTTTGCCATCTCTCCAAACTTCATTGTCTTATTGCAAAGACCACAAGGGTTTGGGGTTTCTCCACTAATGTAGCCATTGACAAAAGGTTCATAAACATTTTTTGTAAATGTATTAGCTAGATCTTCTACGTGGTAGTCGATGTTTAGATAACTTGCTATTTTTTCAATATTTCTTAGATTTTTCTCGTGATAGCTATCATTTTCAAATAGTTTCATATAACATCCAATTACTTGATAACCTTCTTGTTGTAGAAGGTAAGCAGTTAGTGTGGAGTCAACACCACCAGAGAGACCAACTAAGACTTTACTCATCTACTTTTTCTTTTTCCTTGAGTCCATAAATTTTTTAAGTCTTTTGTAAGAGTGAAGATCTGTTAGTTTCTTTTTCTTCATCTTTTTTAGTTTCTTATCTAGTCTTTTAAAAGTCTCATCAACAATTAAGTCCAAATCATCAGTAACAGTAATAAGATCTACATCTTCTGGAGATATGGTACCTTCTGGAACCATGCTATTTTTAATGAATTCCATTAAGGGAGCCCAATAGTCTTTACCAACTAAGAAAACTCCAATAGGATACATTTTCTGAGTCTGAATTAGTGTTAAAGATTCAAATAGTTCATCCATTGTTCCAAACCCACCAGGGAAGATGATATATGTATAAGAGTATTTAACAAGCATGACTTTTCTAGAAAAGAAATAGTCAAATTTTAGATCTACATCAAGATATCCATTGGATGCTTGTTCAAAAGGAAGATCAATATTAAGACCAATTGATTTAGCATTAAGGCTCTTCATTGCACCTTTATTGGCTGCTTCCATAATCCCAAAGCTACCACCACTCATAACATGAAGCCCTTGCTCAGCCATTTTGTAGCCAAGTTCTTCTGCCATTTTGTAATATTTGCTATCTGGTTTTGTTCTTGCACTACCAAACATTGTTACACAAGGACCAATCTCTTTTAGCTCATCAAAACCTTTTACAAAATCACTCATAACCTTGAAAATACTCCAAGGCTCTGTAAAATCTAATGTTCTTCTTTTTACTAAATTACTCATTATGCGACCCTATTTCTTTTTTCATTTTTTAGAAAGCTTTGGATGTTCTTATAGATCTCATCTACAAGTCTCTCTCTTGCTTCTATACTTGCCCATGCAATGTGTGGAGTAATAACACTGTTATCAAGATCTAATAGTTCATAAGAAGGAGGAGGTTCTTTTTCCAAAACATCAGTTCCAAAATAAGAGTCCTTTCTTGTCTTTAGAAACTCTGTTAGATCTTTTTCGTTAATTATTCCTCCACGACCAAGATTAATAACTATAGCTTTTTCTTTTAATAGTTGCAAGTTGTTTTTGTTTAAAAGATCTTTTGTTTGAAGATTTAGTGGAGAGTGGATGGAGACAATGTCAGACTTTTTTAATAGAGTTTCTAAGTCTACTTGCTTAAAATCTTCACAAGAGTTTTTTCCACTTGTTGAGTAATAAGATACATCACATCCAAAAGCTTCTGCAATTGTTGCAACTTTTTTGCCAATTGAGCCAAGACCAATCACACCCCATTTTTTCCCACTTAATTCACTATATGGTTTAGAGATGTTTGTAAAGATTGGGCTTTTGTCCCACTGTTTGCTTCCAAATTCTGTATAGAATTCCATCTCTCTTGCTATGTGAAAATAAAGAGCAAATGTGTGTTCAACAACACTGTCTGTAGAGTATCCAGCAACATTTGTTACTCCAATACTTAGATCTTTTGCTGCTGGTAAATCGATATTATTTACACCAGTTGCAGCAACGCAGATTAGTTTTAGATTCTTACACTGTGATAAAATCTCTTTTGTCAATAAAACTTTATTTGTGATAACAATATCTACATCTTTTACTCTCTCAAGAGTCTCCTCTTTTGAAGTAGTATCATAAAAAATCACTTCTCCTAAAGTCTTGACATTATCAAGAGGAACATCAATAGTTGAATAATCTAAAACAGCT
>JAOXRY010000355.1 GCA_025800305.1 Campylobacterales bacterium
TCCTCTTTAAAGTCTCCTTTGAGCTTTTTAGTGATCCCTTGCTGTATTATTTTAATATAGGTTCTATGAAAAGTTAGATTATCCATATAGTTAAGATCTAGCTCTTTATTAAGAAGCTCTTTCATTAATTTATCTACCATTTGACTATAATACTCATAGCCTAATTTTTTATAGATCTTCTCTAGTTCTTCTACTGGAATTCCTTCTGACCTCTCCTCTTTGGAAAGATTAAAGTATCTAATCACAACTTTTTCATTTAGGAAAAAAATAGAGTCTTTTTTTGAAAGACTTAAAAACCTTCTAATAGAGGCCTTTATAATTTCATAGCTCTCTTGTTTATTTAAAACATTTTCAAATCGATGAAGAAACACTGAAAGTGTCTCTTGTTTAATAATCTTAATATCTTTTTTACTCTCTTGTTCAAAAAAGATTTTATCCATTTTTTCCATTTTCTTAACAAGAAAGTCAACAAAAATATTATCTTCATAATTTATAATTTCCAATTTAGAAAAAATTGGATTTCCTACTTCATTAAAGGCGATATTATGAGCTAAAAAAAAGTCTTTTAAAACTTTATAATATATTTTTTGATTTTTCCTAAACACTTCTGAAGACTTAAGATGTTCAATTACTTTATCTTCAAACTCTTTCAGAGAAAAAACATCGTTATATTTTTCCCAAAGAAACATATAAAAATCAATCTTAATATTTTCTATATTCAAAAATCTATCTCCTTAGAGTCTTCTTTAGAGGAATAGTTCATGATAGTATACTCATTACTTTTTGAGCAAAAGCCTCTTTTGTAAGAGGATCTACTCTATAAAAGTATTTAATTCCAAGCATTCCTGCACGATCTAGATCTTTATATGTTGGCTGTCTAAAACGCATTAAAATCTTTGTTTTATTTTTTGTTAAAGGGTGTTTCTTCCAAAAGTGTTCAATAATTTTTATTGGATCTTCATGTTTTAATTCATAATCAATAATTATTAAATCAAAGTTATTTTTTTTCCCATCAATAAAAAACTTATCCACCGAACTACTTCCCATGATTTTATACTCTTTACTATGAGCTTCAAGTAGAACCCTGTCTTCTGTCACAACACTATTATCCATTCCAAGTATGTAAATAGATCTTGTACTGAATTTTTCTAAATATTCCAGTAGTTTACGTAGTTCTTTATGCTCTTTATTTTGGGTTTCGTCACTGATATTTTTCAAATAATATTTTAAATATGTTTTACTACTAAAAGAACCTTCAATATGAGCTTCTTCAAAAAATTTTCTAATAACTTTAGATTCTTTTGCCTCTTCCCATAATATATGATCAAACTCATAAGCTATACCATCAAGAACATTTACAATTTCATCAGAAATTCTAACTGCTTCTTCTAAAAAAACCTTTGAAAAGGATATTTTATGATTGGTCTCAAAATTCATGATATGTTCATTTAAAATAACAACTTGATCTCTTAATGTAGCCATATTATGTATAAAGTCTGTCATTTTTCCATTGAGAACTCTATAATCTTTTTCCAAGGCTTCAATCTCTTTTTTAGATCTATCCTCACTATTTTTTTCAATATCTTCTTTTAGAACCTTCATCCTATTTTCTACTGAAATAGCTTTAGATTTGAATATATCTGCTGTTTTTAACTTACTTCTTGTTTCTGCTCTTACTTGACTATAGTGCTTTTGTGGTTCTAAAAAAATCTTCTCATAGCTTATATCTATTGGTTTATTTATTTGGATCTGCAAAGAGTTATACTGGCTCATGATTTCATCAAGCCTCTTCTTAGATGAAAGAACCCTTGGGTTGGACATCATAAGATCCATCTCTAACAAGTTATTAAATGCTGTATAAAGAAATCTTTTCATCAAAAGAAAATCAAGTCTTCTATCAGTATCAGCAAACTTCAACATTGGCTCTATTCTTTTAGAATATGGTCTTAAATAGTTATCAATACAATCAATTACAGAAATTTCTACTTCTATCTCTGTAATATCACCATCAAGAAGCTTTTTACTAACACTTTTTTCTTCGACTTTTTTCTTATCTAATTCACTCATACTATTTTTTCTGTTTGATATAGAAAAACCTCAAGTTTTTCCCTTAGAAAGAGATCGGCTTCTAAACCAGCTTTTACACAAAGATGGGCTAAAAAATTCTCTTTTGTATCAATCTGATCCCAAACTGATGGTAAAAACGTAGCTTGTTTCTCTTTATATTTTATAATGACACCATTTACTCCCTGCTCTATTTTACTTAACAGGTCTAGACCATCAACATATTCTATTTCATAAGGCTTTGTTAGAATAGAGATCTCTATATCAACACTATCAATCTCTTTTAAAGTCATTGGAGGAAACCTTGGATCTCCTGTTGCAGAGGAAATTGTATTTTTAATTAGATCTTCCCCTAAAGTTCTATAGGCAATAATAGAACCAATACATCCTCTAAGACTTCCGTTATTTTTATTATTCAATGTAACAAAAGACGCCCCATTCTCGTGAAAAATTGAAGAGAGTTTTTTAGGGACTTCTAGGTAGGTTCTATCTATTAAATAAGCTTTTAGAGACTTTCTAACAAGATCTAAGGCTTCTTGTTTTTCAGTCTCACTCAACTATTTACCTTGAGAAATATCAATAGTTCGAATACTATCTTCAATAGTTGCTAGATTTCCTCTATCATCCGTTTTAATGTAGTTTACAAAAGCTTCCAACTCATTTAAAAGTGGCTCTTGCTTTCTAACAAACACATCACTAATAGCGTAAGAGTTAAACTTATTTGTTCCTTCAAAATGTGAATACTCACAAAGTCTTTGATTCATCAGATCTGCCTCAAAATATGCCTCTTTTGCTGCAATTTCTGCCATTCTCTTTTTAAATGGTGTTAACCAGTTTGTTGTAATAGACGCTGTAATATCTCCAGAAAGTTCAAAAGATAAAATAGCGTTATCTTCATAGTGATTGTGGATTTTTTGAGATTTAAAGATATTTGATTTAATAATCTCTTTTCCTGTGATAAATCTAATCAAATCAATATCATGAACACTTAAGTCTGTTAAAATACCAACATCTGCAATTCTTGGAGGAATTGGTCCTACTCTTGTAATACTAATACTGTAGATCTCTTTTCCTGATAATTCAGATTTTAAAGAAGCTACAACAGGATTAAATCTTTCAATATATCCTACTGCTGTTTTTACATTGGCTCTAGAAGCTGCTCTTTGAATTTCAGCTCCTTCTACTGCTGTAGGAGCAACAGGTTTTTCAATAAGAAGATGAACACCTTTTTCGATACATCTTAATGCAACATCTTTATGAAAAGCTGTTGGAACAGCTATAATAGCGGCATCTATCTTCTCATTTTTAAGCATTTCATCAACACTTTTATAAAGAGGTACCCCAAAATCACCTTCAGCAACAGGATCACATACACAAGGAACTGTAACTTCTGGGATGTTTCCTAAAACTCTTAGGTGGTTTTTCCCCATTACACCTAATCCTATTACAGCAATCTTAATCATTTTATAGCCTTTATCACTTCTGCTACAACTTTTTCTTGATCTTCTTTTGATAGCCATGGGCTCATTGGAAGACTCATAATCTCACTGGCAATCTTCTCACTTACAGGATAATCACTGCTATCAATGTTAAGATATTTAAAGGCCTCTTGTCTATAAAGAGGAATTGGGTAGTGAATCGCCGCCGGAACACCAGCGTCACCTAGTTTTTTCTGAACATCAGCTCTATCTTTTACTCTAATGGAATATTGAGCATACACACTTAATCTATTTTCTCTAACAGTTGGTATAACAACAGTACCATTTAAACCTTCATCATAGTTTTTAGCTACTTCTTGTCTTTTAGAGATCTCATCATCAAAGTATTTTAGTTTAACGTTTAAAACACCAGCTTGAATAGCATCTAATCTTCCATTAAATCCAATATACTTGTGAACGTATCTCTCACCTTGACCATGATTTAGAATAGATCTAATTTTCTCTGCCAAAGCATCATCATCAGTAAAAACAGCTCCACCATCACCATAACAACCAAGAGGCTTTGCAGGAAAGAAACTTGTTGTAGCAAGTTTTGTTACAGAACAAGATCTTCTTTCACCAATCTTCGCTCCAAAACTTTGAGCTCCATCTTCAATAACAACTAAATTATGTTTAGCAGCGATTTCATTGATCCTATCATAGTCAGCCATTTGACCATAAAGACTCACTCCGATAATCGCTTTTGTTTTATCAGTGATTTTAGCTTCAATTAAATCTGGGTTAATATTATAGTCGTCTTCATTAATATCAACAAACACAGGAGTTGCTTTTAAAAACGCAATCATCTCTGCTGTCGCATAAAATGTAAAAGGAGTTGTAATAACTTCATCACCAGGCTGAATGTCTATTGCCATAAGTGCTAATGTTAAAGCGTCTGTTCCACTGGCACAACCAATTGCGTGTTTTGCTCCACTAAAGTTTTTTAAATTTTCTTCAAGTT
>JAOXRY010000366.1 GCA_025800305.1 Campylobacterales bacterium
AATATCCCATATTTTATATTGTAGGTACCTTCTAGATTTTTAACTGCTGCAAAACTAAAAGTGATAAGGGATAATAAAATAAATAAGGTTTTAGCCATCTTGTTTTTTAGCCTCTTTTTCCACTTCTTTTAAAAATTTACCAAGAAGTTTATCCGTTGGAAGCTTTTCTATTATTTCGCCTTTTTTGATGATAAGTCCACTACCTTTTCCATATGCTATAGCTACATCTGCACTTTTTGCTTCCCCTAGTGCATTTACAACACACCCCATTACAGATACATTTAGTGGAGTTTTTATATGTTTTGTAACCTTTTCAACCTCTTCAACAGCACTTACAAGATCAGCTTCTATTCTTCCACAAGTTGGACAAGAGATGATATTTAATCCCTCTTTTGTAATCCCTACATCTTTTAGGATAGCTTTTCCCACTTCGATCTCTTTTTCAAGCTCTCCTGTCATAGAAACTCTAAGGGTATCACCAATCCCATCAAGTAATAAAGCACCCAATGCAATAGATGACTTT
>JAOXRY010000372.1 GCA_025800305.1 Campylobacterales bacterium
TTTGATAACTCAGCTATGGATGGTTACGCTGTAAAAATCCCAGACAGGGGAAAAACTATTAAATTCCATGAGACAATTTTTGCAGGAGATAATCCAAAAGATCTACAAGTCATTGAAGGAATGTGTCACAAAATCATGACAGGCGCAATGACACCAAAAGGATGTGAAGCTGTTGTTCCTTTTGAAAAAGTTGAAATTATTGATAAAAATACAATTAAACTTCCAGATAAAATCAAAAAAAATGGAAATATCAGATTTCAAGGAGAAGAGATAGATAAAAAAGATCTCATCATTGAGAAAGGAACTCTCTTAGGAGCTGGTGAAATTGCAATCTTAGCCTCCCAAGGAATATCCTCTGTAAAAGTTTATAAAAAATTAAAAGTCGCTGTAATGAGTAGTGGTGATGAGATAAAAGAGCCTTGGGATAATAGTGAAGATTACCAGATCTACAACTCAAATTCTATTGGAATATATACATTTTTAAAAGAACTAGGATGTGAACCTTCTTACATTGGAGCTTTACCAGACGATAAAGAAAAACTTCAAAATGCTGTAAGAAATCTAAAAGGTTACGATTTAATCGTGACAAGTGGAGGAGTTAGTGTAGGAGAGGCAGACTATACAAAAGAGGTTTTTGAAAACCAAGGGATGAAAACAGTTATCCACGGAATCGAGATAAAACCTGGAAAGCATGGAATGTTTGGATTTTTAGACAAAACAGTTATGATTGGACTTCCTGGAAACCCACTTTCTTCTATGAGTATGTTTCTAACCTTTGTTTCTCCAATAGCAGGGAAACTCTCTGGAAGAAATGCGTACTATCCAAACACTGCCAGAGCCAAAATAGTTAAAGATTTCTCTTTCAACGGCAATAGAGCCAACGTGATTTTTGGTACCTTAAGTGATGGAAAATTTCAAGCTACTGATGATTATAAATATAGTTCAGGAATGTTATCTCCTCTTTTAAATAGTAACTGTTTTATTATTGCTAATAAAGGTGTAACATCATTTAAAAAAGGGGATAAAGTGAAGGTTATCATGCCTTACAGTTTCAACTCTAAGACAAATTTGGATTTTATAACAAGATGATTAAAACTAATATTGATGAAATAGACTTTTCAGATCTATACAACCAACAAAAGAAAATCTCAACTTTTGAATCAAAAACAAAAGAAGACTGGGACAACAAAGCTCCCTATTTTCAAGAGAAGATCTACAACTCAGCTTACAATGATAGCTTTATAAAAAAAATTAATTTAAGTGATTGTAAAACCATGATTGACTTTGGCTGTGGAGTTGGAAACCTCTCAATTAGACTGGCTAAAAAACTTAAAAGTGTCACAAGTATCGACTACTCAAAAGAGATGTTAAACTATCTTGAAAAAAATGCAAAAGAAGAAAAAACCACCAATGTCAAAACCCTTAATCTTTCATGGGAAGATGACTGGAGTGAAGTTCCTAAATCAGATCTTTTTATCGCTTCAAGATCTTTTACCTCACAAGATCTTAAAACAACCATAGAAAAAATTTCCAGTGTAGCAAACAAAAGAGTCTATCTCTCCACAAATGCAAGTAGTAGCTATGTATCTGATGAAATTGCCAATCTTTTGGAAAAAGACATCATAGGTAAACCTAATTTTGTCTACATTATCAATGCTCTTTTTCAAATGGGATACTTTCCAAAAATTGACTACATAGATGGCTTTTCAAAAAGAAATAGATACAACACCCCTAAAGAGTTTATAGACTCTATTGTTTGGAGTGTAGGTCAGATCTCTGATGTAGATAAAAAAAACCTAACAGATTATTTTTACACATTAAAAGAAGAGATTAATGGACAAAGATATTATGAAGAGAAAACAAAGTGGGCTTTAATCTCTTGGGAGGTTTTTGAGTAAATGAGAAATGGCTTAATTCTCTCTGGTTTAGTTGGATTAGTATCAATTATTCTTGCCAACTATATTCCAATAGGAAGCGTTGCTGTGGCAATTATTCTTGGAATTATTGTAGGAAACGCTGTTAAGATCCCAAAGAGTTACAACGAAGGAATCAGCTATAGTGAAAAAACTATCTTGGCTTTTGCCATTGGATTAATGGGAATCAATCTTGATTTTACAATCCTTTCTGCTTTGGGTTTTAAAACTATTATCTTAATTATTTTAGGAATGATAGTCACAATTTTTTCAGCTCTTTTTATTGGTAGACTTTTAGGTCTTGATAAAAAGCTTTCCCTACTTTTAGGAATTGGAAATGGAGTTTGTGGAAGTAGTGCTATTGGTGCAATAGCTCCGATTCTCAAAGCTGACAAGGACTCTATTGGTATCTCTGTTGCAATTGTAAATCTTCTTGGTACTATTGGAATTTTTTTAGTTCCTTTTATCGCTTTAGGGATAGGACTTAATGAGATAGATTCAGGGATCTTAGTTGGGAACACTTTACAAGCAGTTGGTCAAGTAACAGCTGGTGGATTTGCAATAAGTGATACAGCAGGAGTAAGTGCTACAGCAGTTAAGATGGGAAGAGTATTACTTCTTACTCCTCTTATATTAATTCTTATCTATCTCTACACTGAAAAAGATAATAAAGAGGTCAAAACAGGAAAGTTTCCAACTTTTATTCTCTTTTTTATTCTTTTTTCCATTATAAGTTCTTTTAAAATCCTAAATCCAGATCTGGAAAAATTAATCTCTTTAATTTCCCATTTAGCACTGGTTATAGCAATGAGTTCAGTTGGTTTAAAAATTCATTTTTCTAGTATTAAAAGTAGTGGTTCTTTAGCTTTAAAAGCTGGAGTTTTTATCTTTCTTATCCAGATTTTATTTACTGGGTTTTTTCTCTATACAAGTTAAAAGATGGCAAAAGCCATCTTTTAATCTATTTTTTAGCTTCTATTTCAACAATAATTTTTACTGTTTCACCTAGTGCAAAACCACCAGACTCTAAAACTCTATTGTACGTAAGTCCATAATCTTTTCTATTGATTTCACCTTCTAAAGCTAAACCGATTTTATTTCCCATCATTCCACCAAACTCAACATCAAATACAACATCTTTTGTAACACCTCTCATAGTAAACTTACCATAAGCTTTGCCATTTTTGATTTTTGTAGCTTTAAATTTAATCGTTGGATATTTCTTAACATCAAACATATCATCTGCTTTTAGATGACCATCTCTTCTTCCATTTCCAGTATTAATTGAGTCAACAGTTACAGTTCCATTAATAGCCGTAATTGCTTTTTTCTTCTCATCAAACTCTACAGAACCGTTGAACTTATCAAAAGTCCCTCTAACATTACTAATCATCATGTGTTTGATTTTAAATCCTACAGAACTGTGGGATTTGTCTACCTTGTATGTTGTAGCGTGAAGATTTGCTACCATAATAAGTGCTACTAAAGCACCAATCATTAACTTTTTCATTTTTGTCCTTTTCCTTGATAATGTTTATTAATATCAAATTAAACAAAAAAAAAGTTAACAATTGGTTAATAAAAAATTAATTATTTAAATATGCCATCTTTTTATAAATTCGTCATCAATATCTAAAAGATCTCTATTTTTAAGATCTTCTAAAACTGAAGGTGTACAATCTGTATCTTTTGGCCACTCTTTGTGATAATTATCATACTCTTTATCTTTTGTAGTAGCGTCAAGACCAATAAAACCATCTGTAAAAAGATCCCTTCTAGCATCAATATTATTTGTAACTCTCCAAAGAAGCATATAAAAATTGTCTAGCTGATTTCTCATATCATCTACAACAAATACAAGTTTTAGGTGTTTTTCCAAAGGTTTCATCTTTTTAAATAGTTCTCCAACATTGAACTTCTTTTTCACTTTAATAAAAGTAATTGGATTTACAGTATCAGTCATAATTTGATGTGCTTCTAATACATTTGGTTCAAGATCTGAAAGCTTCATTAAAAGATCCGAAGTTGAAAGAAGTTCAATATCACTCTCTTTCTTTTCACCTGTAGCGTCAACGCCAAGCTTTCCACCAACAAGTCCTTTTGGAGATGAGTGATCTAAAGCGTCAATAACACCACTAGAAACCAGTAAAGAATCAAGATCTACTCTGTCTAGAATGTGTTTTGTAAGAGCTTCATCATCTTCTAATTCTGGTGCATCTTGATCAACAAAAATAGCGTGTTTTACAAAACTCATCTGCCCTACTCCCCATAAAGCGTGCATTGTTTGTTGTGCATGTCCTGGGTATCGTGTTTGGATCTTTGCAATAATTAAATTATGAAAAACCCCATTTTCTGGCATTCTATAATCAATTAAATCTGGTACAGTTGTCTTTAAAAGCGGAAGGAAGATTCTCTCTGTTGGATACCCTAAATATTTATCCTCAATTGGTGGCTTACCAACAACAGTTGCCAA
Organism: Campylobacterales bacterium; assembly: GCA_025800305.1. GTDB lineage: Bacteria > Campylobacterota > Campylobacteria > Campylobacterales > SZUA-545 > JAOXRY01. Next base: position 4,387 of record JAOXRY010000372.1, read on the forward strand.
ATAGATAGGCTCTTTTCTCATAGTAATCGCTGTTACATCCATTACTGGATACGGTTCAACTGGAGTATAGTATCCAGTATGATCACCAAAAGGTCCTTCATCAATAAGCTTTTCAGGATCTGCAAAGCCTTCTATTACCATATCAACATCGTGAGGAACGTGTAAATCATTAGTCACACACTTAACCATCTTCAATGGTTCATTTTTAATAAAACCATACATCATCAATTCAAAGATCCCCTTAGGAAGAGGAGCTGTTCCACACCAAGTATAAAGAGGATCTCCACCAATAGCAACAGCAATTGGCATCTTCTTCCCTGCCTCTTTGAATTCATCAAAAATAGATGTTGAATCTTTATGGATCTGCCAGTGAAGACCTAGTTGATTGTCGTTATAAACTTGCAGTCTATACATACCAACATTGTTGATTTTACCGTCTAAAGATCTAGTAATCACCTGCCCCATAGTAATAAATGGTCCACCATCTTCTTCCCACGTTGTAAGAATTGGAAGATCTGAAAGCTTCACATCATCTCCAGTTTTTACAATCTCTTGGCAGATTCCTTTTGAGTTTGTTCTTTTTGGAAATACATTTTTAAGATTAAACAGCTTCCCAGCCATTCCAAGCTTTTCTCCAAATGTAGTCGGAGGAGAAAGCTTTAATAATCCCTCAATCTCATCAGAGATCTCATTAATCTCTCTTCCAAAAATAGAATTTGTTCTGTCACTAGAACCATAAAGATTCATAAGAACAGGAATGTCAAATTTCTTTCCATTCTTCTTGTCAACTGGATTAGTGAAAAGTAACGCTTTTCCACCATTTTCTTTTTTCACTTCACAATAAGCGATGTGACCAATCTCTAGATTAATATCAACCTCTTGGTCAATAATTACAATGTCATCTTTTCGTTTGAGTTCTTCTAAAAATTTTTTCATTGAACTTAACTTCCTCCATAAAATGTTAAATTGAAGGTTACTTTGAACTCCCCCAGCCAACATCATAAAAAAAGGAACCTTAAAAAAATCGTAAAAAAAGGGAATATTTGATGGTAGTCGATTTTTTCAACTAAACTCACGTCACCAAAAAAAGGAGACGAAGATGAGTAAACACATCAGGATAAAAGGGTTGATCCTAAGTAGTGCACTATCCTTAGCACTAATAGGATGTACAAGTAGTGGAGAAGACACAAGTAGTCAAGGAAGAGACGTAAGTTTCGGATATGAACTAACATCAGCGTACAGTGGACAGAACCTAAATAGATCTGTAATTACTAACAGAGCCTTAGAGATTTTCACAGGAGAACTATTAGTAACCAATGTTGATACAAGAGATGAAGAGACCCACCCATGGTCAGCATATATCAACGAAGATGACTTTAGTGTAACATCAAACAAGACAATTGTATTAAAACCAGGAAACTATGAATTTACATTAACACTAAGTAAAGGAAATAGTCAATATGTCAGTGAAACAGTATATGAAATAAAAGACTCAGATCAAGTAAATATACCATTTGAGTTAAAACCAGTTCTAGGAAGTCTTATTACCAATGTTGATGTAGTAGATGAGATCCCATCTTTTAAGTTTAAATACCAGTTAGATGAAATAAGCAGTTATGATGAACCAAGAATAGGAATCACAATTGATAATGGAGCTCAGAAGTT
>JAOXRY010000392.1 GCA_025800305.1 Campylobacterales bacterium
GCTGTTATAACAGCCTTAGCTGCATCTGGTTTATCAACCAGAAGATTCTTGTTTGAAGGGTTTTTAGACAGGCAAAAAAAAGCCAGAAGAGAACGATTAGATTACTTAAAAAAAATCAAGGAAACCATCATTTTTTATGAATCACCCCACCGCCTCTTAGAGACCTTAAAAGAGTTAGAAAAGACCTTTGGTAATAGACAAATAACAGTAGCGAGAGAACTGACTAAAAGATATGAGGAATATCATAGAGCTTCTATATCTGAAACTGCTGAATACTTTGCAAATAAGGGTGTTAAGGGAGAGTTTGTTCTTCTTATGGAAGGTAATTTAGAAGAAGAAGTTGTGGAGTTTTCCTACACGATCGAAGAACATTTACTCATGTATATGGACCAGGGTCATACTAAAAAAGAGGCCATTAGTTTGGTGGCTAAAGAGAGAAAACTTCCCAAAAAAGAAGTTTATAATATTGCTATAGATATAAAAAAATAAGCCTCGAAAATCGAGGCTTTTATTGCTTCTCAATATTGTATTCTCTCTCTGTTAAAATTATAGCATCTACTTATTTAAGCTACCGATTTCAACAATACAACTTGGGCAAACATTCTTTCCTTTAAGGTTTT
>JAOXRY010000403.1 GCA_025800305.1 Campylobacterales bacterium
AAATGAGTCATGAAGGCTTTGGAAGAGTTGTTGTTTTTGCAAATGATATTGTTCTTTGTGAAAAATACTTTAAAGATGCCCATAGATTCTCTTTTAGAACATATGAAAAACTTGAAAATGAGGGTGAAAGATATCTTATAAAAGCCCAAGAAAAATATAACAAATACAAAGCTAGTTAATCCCTAAAAAAAGATCTAAAAGGATAGAAAAAATGAGTAAAGTAGGAATTTTTTGTGGAACATCAGGTGGCACTTCAATGATAATTGCAAATGCAGTTGCAAAAGCCTTTGAAGTAGAAGAGGATGATTTAATAAATATGGAAGAGGATTTTGATGATATAGAACAGTTTGAGGATTATGATGTTCTATTTATTGGAAGTTCAACTTGGGGACAAGGGGATGTTCACTTTTCTTGGGTTGATGCTCAACTTGAAATGGAAGATGAAGAGATGGATTTCTCTGGAAAAACTGTTGCTCTTTTTGGAGCAGGAGATTGTGTAAAACATGGAGAGCACTTTTGTTCAGCAATTGGAAAACTTCATAAAACATTCAAAGAGCTTGGGGCAAATGTTGTTGGTTATGTGGATAAAGAAGATTATTCATATGAGTTTTCATTAGCAGAAATAGATGATAAGCTTTGTGGACTTGCAATTGATGAACATAATGAAAAAGATAAAACACAAAAAAGAGTAGAGAACTGGATTGAAAATTTAAAGAGTCAAATTCCAGCTTAGCATAGAGTTTTTAAAAGGATTACAAGATGGTAAAAACAGTTAAAGATTTTTATAGTTTACGAGATACAGAAG
>JAOXRY010000409.1 GCA_025800305.1 Campylobacterales bacterium
GGAGCTGGTTCAACTGTTACAACAGACGTAAAAACAGGAGAACTTTATTTAACAAGAGCTCCTAAAAAAACTGTAGATGGATTTTATTATAAACATTTTGATAGTAAAAACTAGGATAATAAAATGTTATTAAAAGACAAAAATATTCTCTTGGGGGTTTCTAGTTCTATTGCTATATATAAGAGTTTAGAGCTTATAAGGTTATATGTAAAAGCTGGAGCTAATGTTAAAGTAATTATGACAGAAGCTTCACAAAAATTTATTACTCCTTTGACTTTTGAAGCGATTTCTCAAAATAGAGTTTTATGTGAAGATAGTGAAAGTTGGGATAAGTTTTCAGACTATAATCATATAGATATTGGAAAATGGGCAGATATTTTTGTTATAGCACCTTGTACAGCAAATACTATAAACAAACTAGCTTCAGGAATTGCTGATAATCTTTTAACTCAAACTGCGTTAGCTTTTACAAAAGAAAAAGTCTTAGCTCCTGCAGCAAACACAAATATGATTTTAAATCCTCTTACTCAAGAGAGTTTAAATAAGCTAAGGGGTTTTGATTATAAAATTGTATCTTCTCAAGTAAAAGAGCTTGCCTGTAAAGATGTGGGTGATGGCGCTATGGCAGAGCCTTCTGATATTTTTTACGCAAGTGCAAGAGAGCTTTTAAAAGATGAATATTGGGCTAATAGAAGTGTTGTATTAAGTGGTGGAGGAACAGTTGAAAAAATTGATGATGTAAGATATATTTCAAATTTTTCATCTGGTAAGATGGCTTCAGCCTTGAGCTTAGCTTTATATTTAAAAGGTGCAAATGTGACTCTTGTTAGTACAAGAGGTTATGAAAACTTGCCAAAAGATATAAATGTTCTTTGTGTTTTTTCAAGTAATGAAATGCATAATTGTTTAGAAGATTCTTTGATTTTATCAAAGAAAGAGAGTAAAAATAAACCATATTTTTTTATGGTTGCAGCGGTTTCAGATTATATTCCAAATTTACAAAAAAATGGGAAACTTAAAAAAAATGAAATAGGTTCTTCATGGGATTTAGAATTAAAACAGAATATAGATATTTTAAAAACACTTGATAAAAGTGAGATGGTTTCAATTGGTTTTAAAGCAGAGATGGATGAAGGTGTTGCTTTAGAAAATGCAAAAAATATGTTAGAAAAAAAGAGTTTAGATGCAGTTTGTTTAAATATTTTAGAAGATAAAAACTCTTTTGGAACACAGAATAATGAGATTGAATTAGTATTAAAAGATAATAATTCACATAGATTTAGTGGAGATAAATTAGATATCTCTTTAGAACTTTTACAAACATTAGAAAGAGAATTTTAACAATTATGAATAAAATTAAAGCTCCAGAACATATTGCAATTATCATGGATGGAAATGGAAGATGGGCAAAAGAGAGAAATCTTAAAAGAACATCAGGACATGAAGAGGGTGCTATTAGAGTACGAGATATTACAACTCACTGTTCCAATATTGGTGTTAAATACTTAACTTTATATGCTTTTTCAACTGAAAACTGGTCAAGACCAAAACTTGAAGTGGAGTTTCTTATGAGACTTCTTGATACTTGGTTAAAAAAAGAGCTTTCTGTGTATTTAGAAAATAGTACAAGATTTAAAGCTATTGGAGATTTATCAAGATTTTCAAAAAAATTACAACAAACAATTAAAGAGACAGAAGAAAAAACTTCCCATGGAACAAAATTAACTCAAGTTCTTGCATTGAATTATGGCTCTCAAGATGAGATGTTAAGAGCAATGAAAAAAATGCAAGAGAGAGATTTAGAAGTTACAAAAGAGAACTTTGAAGCATGTTTAGATACAGCTGGTATACCTGATGTTGATATGTTAGTTAGAACTAGTGGAGAAGTTCGACTTTCAAACTATCTTCTTTGGCAAAATGCTTATTCTGAAATGTTTTTTGTAGATAAGTATTGGCCAGAGTTTTTTCCGCAAGATTTAGATGATTTAATAAGTGATTTTGCCTCAAGAGAGAGAAGATTTGGAGGTATTTAGTTTTATTTTTGGTACAATTTTTGGTTCATTTTTAAATGTTCTAATAATAAGATTGCCAGAACAAAAATCTTTTATAATGCCTAGAAGTGCATGTCCTAAATGTGAACATATAATCTCATGGTATCATAATATTCCAATATTTTCATATATT
>JAOXRY010000168.1 GCA_025800305.1 Campylobacterales bacterium
TTCGTATACTCTTAATTTCTTAAGCATTACTTTTCCTAATTTTGTTTTAGGAAGCATACCTCTTGTAGCTAGTTTGAAAAGTTTCTCAGGATTGTTTTCTCTTAAATCCGTGAATTTTTCACTAACAACTCCACCAAAATATCCAGTATGTCTTTTGTAATCTTTAGCTTCTTCATTTGCTACTTTTGATAGTTTAACTTTTGAAGCATTGATAACAACAACGTTGTCACCACAATCAACATGAGGAGTATAAAATGGTCTGTGTTTACCTTTTAGTAAAGAAGCGATCTCTGTCACTAATCTACCAAGTGTTTTTCCCTCTGCATCAAGAATAACCCACTCTCTTTGAATTTCGTTTTCTTTAATACTTTTAGTAATATTGCTCATATTTGTAAGCCTTCTTAAAAATAAAGTGGGGAATAATAACGGTATATTCTTAAAATAAACTGAAATTCAGCAAACTTTAAGTAAAAAGTTAAAATTATTTAAATTCGACCCTATTTCTTCCATTGTTCTTTGCAGTATAAAGAGCGTCATCTGCTCTTTTGATAAGAGATGTAACACTATCTCCTTCTTTTAAGGCGGTAACTCCAAAACTGGCAGTTTTTACTCCTACATCAGTAAAGTATTTTTTCTCTATCTCTTTTCTAAGGTGCTCTGCTGCTTCTTTTGTTCCTTCTAGATCTGAATGAGGACAGATGATTAAGAACTCCTCTCCTCCCCATCTTCCTAAAATATCAGTCTTTCTAATGTGTGTTTGGAATACTTGAGTAATCTCTATTAATAGTTTATCTCCAACAATGTGTCCGTAATTGTCATTCACCTCTTTAAAATAATCAATATCTAAAATGATTACCCCAAATGTGTGTTTGTATCTTTGTGCTTTTTGAAGCTCTGTTTCTAAAGAATCATCTAATTTACCACGATTGTAGATTTTTGTAAGTCTATCAGTAACTGATATCTCTTCAAGTTCTTGATTTTTTCTTTTTAACTCCTCTTGAGCTAATTTCAATGCTTGGAGTGCATCTTCAGATCTTTTCTTTTCAAAACGAAGCTTATTAGTCCACCATAGTATTAAAAGTATGATAGTCAGAGCACCTATTAAGATCTGCCAGATAACAAAATAGTCAATTTTTTCAATAGTTTGTAAAGAGAACCATTTTTGATGTATAGAACTATGCTCTATAGGAGTTATTTGTCTAAAACCTTTACTTAATATTGTTGCAATTTCAGGAGTTGCTTTTGGAGACATGAAGCTAAATTTTACATAGCCATATTTGGTTGGTGCAGATATTCTTAAATTATCAAAACTTCTATGGTTCATTAAATAGTTGGCAACTGCTACATTCCCAATGTAGCCATCAGCTTTTCCATCATTGACAAGTTGGAGTGCTTGAATAGTATCGTTTACATTGACAATATTTATTTCAGGATAATCTTTTTTAATCCACTTATTTGTAAGAAAACCTTTTTCTAAGACTATAGTCTTTCCTTTAAGATCTTGTGCAGAGGATATATAGCTTGATAGTTTATTTGTCACAATCATAACAGGATAGGTAAGATATGTGTCTCCAAAAACAAATCTCTTTTCCCTATCTTTACTTTTTACGCTAAACAATAAGGAGTCATAGAGTTTATCCTCTTTTTCCATCTCATTAAAGGCTTCTTGTATTGTGCTATCATCTGGAATAAATTCTACTTTAAAATTAAGTTTTTTACTGATGAACCTTACATAATCAACAGCAATTCCTTTTGCTTGATTGTTTTCGTAAAATTCAAAAGGTGGTCTTGATGGATTAATTCTAAAACGAATGGTCGGATTTTCTTTGAGATATTTTTTTTCATCTTGGGTTAATTGGGTTGAATAGTCTGTATTAAAGAGCCACTTTTTCTTTAGTTGTGGAAGCTCTTTTTCTGAAATAAAAGTATGGGTTTTTTCCAAAATAGATTTTAAAAGAGTATTTCCTTTTGGTACACCCATTGGCATTTCAGTATTTAAAGGAATGCCTAAGTCACTAACTGTAGCAATTTTTAAGTTTGTAAGCCATTTTTCTTGAATAAAATAATTTAAAGTTGGTAGATTATCAATTACAGCAAAAGCTTTTCCTTGTGCAACAGCCTCTACTGCTTCTCTTGTTGTAGTTGTTGCGTAAATTTCAATATCTGGAAAAGCACTTTTAATATGGTTGTGAAGGTATACTTGATCTACAACAGCAATCTTTTTCCCTTTGAGATCTTTCATTGATGAAATTGTGTCTTCTTTATTTATTGCAAAACCTATTAAAAAGTTAAGATGTATAAAGTTTGTGTAGTCAGAAAATCCTTCTCTCTCCTCATTAACAGCTAAATGAGGGATAATATCAAGTTCTTGTTTTTTAAACATCTCTAGCTGCTCTTTCCAAGGTTTATCAACAAACTGGATTTTTACCCCAAGATAATCTCCAAAAACTTTAATAGTGTCTACACTGTATCCTGTAGGTTTATCATTTCGCATAAAATTAAAAGGTTGAAAATTTCTAAGACTCATTACTG
>JAOXRY010000450.1 GCA_025800305.1 Campylobacterales bacterium
TAATGAAACTTGATATTCAGGAGTGTTATGAACTCTTACTAAGATCTTCTAAAGAATTATACTTTGAGACAAAAGAATCTAAAAAATCTATAGATAAAGCATTACTAATTTTAAAAACAGCGATTGAGATTGGTCTAGGTCATCTAAAGTTATTACGTAAGGCCAAAACTATCTCTGCTGGAGAATATCAAAGATTGCTTTTATTAAAGTATTTATCTTATGAAGGAACAGGCTCTTTGTTTGTATTTGATGAGCCAAGTCTTGGACTGTCATTAGAAGAGAAAAAAGCTTTATTAAAAGGATTTAAGAGAATTTTAGATTTGAATAATACAGTAATCCTTGTTGAACATTGTGAATATTTTAGAAAACAAAGTGATTATCTTATTGAAATTGGACCAGGCTCAGGACATCTAGGTGGAGAAGTTCTTTTTTCTGGAGAAAAGGCTGATTATAAGTTTGAAAAAAAGAAGAAGAAACTTCAGGCACTAGAAGTTGATGAAAATAAAAGAAAGTGGATTG
>JAOXRY010000452.1 GCA_025800305.1 Campylobacterales bacterium
GACTTAAAAATCTTAGTAATAGATGATGACCCATTTATGCATGAAGTTATTCAAGAATTGGTAGGAGACGCTTTTGCGACTATTGATCATGCCAATGATGGTGCTGAAGCTTTAGAAATTTTTAAAAAAAATAGAGATAAATATGACTTTATCATGACAGATATTCAGATGCCAAATATGAATGGTGTAGAGTTTGTTGGAAAAGTAAGGGCTTTAGATGATGAAATCCCTTTAATAGTTGCTTCTGCCCATGATGATGCTAATTATCTTATAGAACTTATTAATTATGGTGTTGATTATTTTTTCTCAAAACCTATTGGTATGTCAACAATACCAGATCTTATAAAGGTTTGTGCAAATGTTGTTAATGTAAAGGTGATCAGAGAATATCAAATTATGTTAGAAGAGTCTCAAGCTGAATTAGAAAGACAAAATCAAGAACTTCAAGCAGCTTTGAAAAAACTAAGTGAAGTGGAAAATAAAAACACACTATTAGTTGAGGCGGTAAAAGATAATAAACAGTATTCAGAAGATGAAATTGTTTATTTAAAAGAGAAGTCAAATACAATGGACGCTGAAGAATTCCATGCCCATTATCCTACAGATCTTGAAAGTAAAAATACAAATATGGAAAATATTGAGGAAAAACTTGATATCACAATTTCAAAGATCCTTACCAATCCAAGTGTTGACACATTTCAAAGTATTGGTTATTTATTTAATACATATGCAGATAATATTCTTTTAATTTCTGAGTTTTCAAATATTGGTGTTGCAATTCAGAAAATGGCAGAGACGTTTTATGAAATTGAATCACTAGACAACCCAGCTTTAGTAGAAGAGATCTTATACTCAATTTCAAGAAACATTGAGAAATGGAGAATATCAATTTTTGTTGCAAAAGATGCAGATGATATTCACTATCTTGATAACTCTTTGATTGGTGATTGTATGCAAGTTGATATGATGATAAAACCAAAAGAAGATTCAGCAGAAGATACAAGTGGAGATATTGACTTTTTTTAAAAACAAGGATAAAGATGGCAAATAAAGAAAATGGACAAAAACTAAGAGAAATCGCACTCAGTACAGTAATGGAACTTGTTGGAGACGAAGATACAGCAGAGATTATTATGGATGAAGCTGTAACCAATCTTCCTAATCTCAAAGATGAGCTCCAAGGAGCTTTAGATAGTAGTGATTTAGAACTTGCTTCTAGAAGTGCCCACTCTTTAAAAGGTGTTATGTCTACACTTGGCTTACATAGTGAAAGTGATTATGCTAAAGTTTGTGAACAAGCATTAAAATCTGGAGATACAAATATTGAAGAAGCAAAAGTGAAACTTTTTGCTTCTATTGATGACTTTATGGCTGTTTAGTTTATTATCTCTGATGGACTCATATTTGATGAGTGATAAACTTTTACTCCATACTTATTCCCAAGATGTTTCATAAGAAGCTTCTGTAACGTTGGTTCAATCGATGGTGTGAACCAACCATTGTTGGAAGTTACAATCATAAAAGGTGGAGAAGTTTGAAACATCTCTTCTTTTGTTCCTTCATAGCAAATCCCATTTCTAAATTTATATTTTCCAATTTGAAAATCTGTAGGCTTAGTTGCTGTTTCAAAATCATTAGATCCTTCAAAAAATAAGTCATTTATCCAGCCTCCTAACCATTTAGGAAGTGGAATAGTCTCTCCAAAAGGTACAAGGTGAACCTTGTCTGCAATGGTCATTTTCCCTTTTTCAAATAGATAGGTAGAGTTGTACACCCTCTTATTTTCAAGTTTTAGTGCTCCAACAATGATGGAAATATCATGGCTATGTTTTTTTAAGATCTCTAAAAGAGGCTTATCTAGGTTAAGTGTGATAGGAAAGGATGTTTCAGGAAGGACTATTAAATCGTATCCTTCTTCCTTTCCTTTGATGATTCTCTCTAAGCCATCATAAACAAATGTGGATTTATATTGTGGCTTCCACTTTTTATTTTGATCTATTGTTAATTCTGTTAATTTAATTTTAAGATCTGCATTAGGTAGATTGACTGGATTGTAATTAATTGCAAAAAGAAAAAAAGGAATTGGTGCGATTTTCCAAATATTTTTTTCTTTAAGGTTTGAAAATAGGGTGATGGCAATAAGAATTGATAAAAACCTAAAAGTATCATTGGCAATGTAGGAGTTTAATAAAATAAGTTCAGGTTTGAACCACTCAAAACCAAAAGGTGTTATAAAGGTGAATCCAATCCAGATAGCAAACATTCTATAGATAAGATTTTTAATATAGAATACCACATAAAAAATCCCTCCATAAAGTAATCCACTAAGAAGAGGTGTAAGATACATCAGAAAAGGCATCTGGGTAAATCTAAAGCTAAAACCAACCCAATACAACCAAAAAATACCGATAAGAAAACCAATCATAAACTGGGTTTTTCTCTCTCCGTTAATCCACAGGTAAATTCCAAAAATTCCAAAGAGAGTGTTAATTAGATAGTTTGAAATTCCAAAGTGTTCTAAGTAAATAAAAAGTGATAAAGAACTTGCTGTTACAAAGGCATATAATGGCTGATTTTTTAGTCTGTTAATGATACAATCTCTCAAAAAATTTCCTTAAAAGGGTCTAAAAATGGAAAACGAACCAAGTGTATTAGCTTCATTGCTTCCACTAATTGTACTTTTTGGTATATTTTATCTTCTGGTAATTCTACCACAGCAAAGACAAAACAAGAAGCATAAAGAGACAATCGAATCATTAAAAAAAGGTGATAAGATCTTAACTACAGGTGGTATTCACGGTGAAGTTGAAAAAGTTGAAGAAGAGTTCTTCAAAGTTAAAATCGCAGATGACACAGTTGTTAAGTTAGAAAAAGAGTTTATTGTTAAAAAACTAGGGGAAGATGAAAAGTAAGAATGAAATCTAACTACTCCTACCGTCTATTTGTATTAATAGCGGCATTTATGTTTGGAGTCTTCTTTTCGGCTCCATCTCTTTTACAAACAGAAGATGGATCTAAGGTTAACTTAGGTCTAGATCTTCAAGGTGGGCTTTATATGCTTCTTGGCGTAAAAACTGATGAAGCTGTAGAGGCTAAAATTGAATCAATTGCTTCAGGACTTAATTATTTTTGTGAATCTGAAGATATTCTGATTGATGATCTCTCTTTTAATACAGAGGAAGTAACTTTCCAACTATTAGATGATACTATGAAGTCAAAACTTGATGAGTACATCAAAACAATCAATGGACTTGATGTTGTTGACACTTCTTTGAATTATGTTATCACATTAACAGAGGAAGAAATTAAATTAACAAGAGATTTTGCAGTTACCCAATCTGTTGAAACAATTAGAAACAGACTAGATCAGTTTGGTCTTGCTGAACCTACTGTTGCTAGACAAGGTTTGGAAAAGATCTTAGTGGAACTTCCTGGAATTAAAACCCAAGAAGAGGAGCAAAGAGCAAGAAAACTTATTGGTAAAACAGCACATTTATTGATGATGGCTGTTGATGAAGAAAGAGCAGAATTAGCTCAGACAATGACAGAGTATCAAGCAGCTAGTTTTAATGATGTTCTATTAGAAGATGTTTACAATCCTGCAATAAAATATGTATTAAAGAAAATTCCTATTCTAGATGGCAGTAAGCTTACTGACGCTCGTGTAGGTTATGATGAAAATAACAGACCTGTAATTAATTTTAGTCTTGATGGAGAAGGTGCAAGAATTTTTGGTGACTTTTCTGGTAGCAATGTTGGAAAAAGATTGGCAGTTGTTCTTGATGACAAAGTATATTCAGATCCTGTAATTAGAGAAAGAATTGGAGCTGGAAGTGGACAAATTAGTGGAAACTTTACAACTCAAGAGGCATCCGACCTTGCCATCGCATTAAGATCTGGTGCATTAGCTGCCAGTGTGACAATGCTTGAAAAAAGATCTGTAGGTCCATCTTTAGGTGCAGATAGTATCAAAGCTGGTGCTATTAGTTTAATCTCTGGATTTGTTTTAGTAGCTATTTTTATGGTTGTTTACTACGGATATTCTGGAATTATTAGTAACGTTGCACTTATTGCCAACTTATTTATTATTCTTGCAGTAATGGCACTTTTTGGTGCAACTCTAACTCTTCCTGGTATGGTAGGAATTGTATTAACTGTTGGTATGGCTGTTGATGCCAATGTAATTATCAATGAGAGAATAAAAGAGTTGATTTTTGAAGGCAAAAGTGTTGCTAAAGCAATTGAAGACGGATATGCAAATGCATTTTCAGCTATTTTTGATGCCAACATTACGACTCTAATTGCAGCAATAGCACTCTATGCTTATGGTACTGGACCTATTAAAGGTTTTGCTTTAACATTGAGTATTGGTATTTTAGCTTCAATGCTAACAGCGATTACAGGTACAAGAGGACTTTATGATCTCCTTGGTCACAGAATTAACAAAAATAATAGAAAAAGATGGTTTGGAATCAAATCTTTTAAACATCCACAAGGAGGGAAATAATGCAGATCTTTAGTTACGATAAAGTTTTCAACTTAATGGCTAAAAAGTTTATTTTCCTTGGACTCTCTGTTGTTGTAGTTGCTACAGCTTTCACATTTATTTTTGGTAAAGGACCTAGTTTTGGTATTGACTTTGTTGGTGGTACTGTAGTTCAGGTTCAATATCAAGAAAAAGCTCCTCTTACTAAGATTAGAGAAGTTTTAAAAAACAGCCAATATAGTGATGCTTTTTTACAAGAGTTTGGTAGTGATAAAGAGATAGTAATCAAACTTCCTACCGTTTCAAATGCCATAGGCAGTGATATTGGAGATTCAATTAGAGGTGTTCTAAAAGCAACTGGTGATTTTGAAATCAGAAGAGTTGATATGGTTGGACCAAAGGTTGGTAATGAATTAAGAGAAAAGGGTATTTCTGCTCTTGCTTTTGCAATTATTGGTGTTTTAATCTATATCGCTTTTAGATTTGAGTGGAGATTTGCCGTTGCTTCTGTAATTGCACTTATTCATGACATTGTTATTACAACAGGTTTTGTTGTTGCTTTTGATGTAACAGTGAACTTGGAGATCTTAGCAGCACTTCTTACAATTTTAGGATATTCACTAAATGACACAATCGTTGTATTTGATAGGATTAGAGAAGGACTTACTACATCTAAATCAAATAAGCTTGACACTATTATTAATGAGTCTGTTTCAAGAACACTTTCAAGAACAACACTAACATCATTAACGACATTCTTTGTTGTTTTAGTTCTATTTCTTTTTGGAGGTGAACTTATTAACGGTCTTTCATTTACACTTCTTATTGGTGTAGTTGTTGGTACCTATAGTTCAATTTTTATTGCTGCTTCAACTCTTAGTTTATTAGGATTCTCACCAAGTGATTATAGAAATAAACAGGCAGAAAAAGAGAGAATTAAAAGAGAAAAAGAGAGAATTAGAGCCCAGTATGAGGGTGGAGCTCTTTAGTTAATTATTAATTGTAAATTTTGAATGTTGAATTGATAATTTAACATTCAAAATTCAAAATTCAAAATAAGGATTAGTATGGATTGGGGAAAAGTTGTATACGTTTTTTTCCTGTTGATGAGTTTAACAACAACAGCAGGATTTTTATATGATGGAAATGAAATAGCACTCTATGTTGCGGCAAGTGTAAACCTTGTTTCAACTCTATTGAAAGTAGGTGTTAGAAATCTTCTTTCAGCTGAGTTATTGGCAAGTTCTTTAGTTGCAGACTTACACCTAATTCCTGCTTTTTTCGCAATGGAAGTATATAACGATTTAGAAACTGCAACGGCTCTTGCTATTGGTGCTGTTGTTGCAAATGTTGTTGCTATTGCACTATTTTTAGTTGAAACTGCAAAAACAAGGGAAGAGGTTTAATGGCGTACGAACAATATAGTCCAAGTGAGTTAGAGTCAAAATGGCAAGACGTTTGGGATTCTACAAATGCTTTTGAGCCAGAAGACTCTTATAAAAAACCAAAAAAATATATTCTTTCAATGTTCCCATATCCAAGTGGAAGAATCCACATGGGACATGTGAGAAACTACTGTCTAGGTGACGCATTTGCCAGACATTTTAGAAAACAAAACTACAATGTTCTTCACCCAATTGGTTGGGATAGTTTTGGTATGCCAGCAGAAAATGCAGCAATTAAAAACAAACTTCATCCAAAAAAATGGACATATGAAAATATAGACTACATGAAAAAAGAGTTAAACTCTTTAGGACTTTCTTTTTCAAAAACAAGAGAGTTTGCAACAAGTGATGAACTTTATACAAGATGGGAACAAGAGTTTATCATCAAAATGTATGAAGAAGGACTTCTCTACAAAAAATCAACAACAGTAAACTGGTGTGAAGATTGTCATACTGTTCTTGCAAATGAGCAGGTAGAAGATGGTTGTTGTTGGAGATGTGACAATCAGGTTGAACAAAAAGAGATGCCAGGTTTTTACATCGCAATTACAAAATACTCTCAAACTCTTTTAGATGACTTAAAGATCTTAGAAAGTCAGTGGCCATCGCAGGTTCTTACAATGCAGGAGAACTGGATTGGAAGATCTACAGGTCTTGAATTTGACTTTGAGCTTTCAGAAGATAGCAAAGCAAAGCTAGATAATAAGTTCGATAAATATAGTGTATTTACAACAAGACCAGATACAATTTTTGGTGTAAGTTACTCTGCACTTGCCCCTGAGCATGATATTGTTACTTATATTATTGAGAATAAACTAATAGACGATGAAAAAATTGCAGAGATTGAAGCAATGAGAAAAGTAGGGGAAAGAGATAGAGCTGCTGAAGAGAAAAAAGGTCTTTACCTTGAAATTGATGTTGTTCATCCTCTAACAGGTGAGAAAGTTCCTGTTTGGGTTGCTAACTTTGTTCTTGCATCTTATGGTGGTGGAGCTGTTATGGCTGTACCTGCTCATGATGAGAGAGACTTTGAATTTGCACAAAAATATGTTTTACCTATTAAACAAGTAATTGATGGTGGAGAAAAAGTAGAAAAAGCTGCTTTTACAGAAGCTGGAGCTCTTGTTGACAGTGGTGATTTCACTGGTGAAAAAAGTGGAAATGCCAAAGATCTAATCATCGAGCACTTTGAGAAAAAAGAGCTTGGAAGCAGAAAAGTAAACTTCAAACTAAGAGACTGGGGTGTTAGCAGACAAAGATATTGGGGAGCTCCACTTCCTTTTGTGAACTGTGACTCTTGTGGTGTGGTTCCAGAAAAATTAGAGAACTTACCAATTGCACTTCCAGAAGATGTGGAGATTACAGGAGAGGGGAACCCGCTTGATTCTCATCCAACTTGGAAAAATTGTAAATGTCCTAAATGTGGAAAAGATGCTGTAAGAGAGACAGATACTCTTGATACTTTTGTTCAGTCCTCTTGGTATCATCTAAGATATGCAACAAATCCTAGTAAGTGGAACGATGTTGGTATCAGTAAAGAAGACAGTGATTACTGGATGGATGTTGATCAGTACATTGGTGGTATTGAACACGCAATCTTACACCTTCTCTATGCAAGATTCTTTACAAAAGCGCTAAACTCTCTAGGTTATACAAATTCAGCAGAACCTTTTAAAAACTTACTTACTCAAGGTATGGTTTTAAAAGATGGTGCTAAGATGAGTAAGTCAAAAGGAAACACTGTAGATCCAGACGCTCTTATTAAAAAATATGGTGCAGATACAGCAAGACTATTTATCCTTTTTGCAGCTCCGCCAACAAAAGAATTAGAGTGGAATGATAACGCTGTTGAAGGAAGTTTCAAGTTCTTAGGAAGACTTTATAGAGGAGCTGAGAATGTAACAGCTAAAGAACTTCCAAAGATTGAGCACTCATCACTTTCTAAAGAGGAAAAAGAAGCAAGACTAAAAGTGTATGAAGCAGCAAACAAAGCTGTAGAAGTTTTTGAAAAGACAAGAGCTTTTAATACACTTATTGCTTCATCAATGGAAGCTTTAAATGCTCTTTACAATCAAAAAAATGGTGATGTTTGGAGTGAGGGTTACTTTATCCTTCTAAACCTTTTAGAGCCAATTGTTCCTCACCTAACTTGGGAGCTTTCGAATGAGCTGTTTGAGCTGAAAAACTTTACAGAAGTTGAAATTTTAGAGGAAGTTTTCGTAAAAGATAGTGTGACTCTTGGTGTTTCAATCAATGGTAAGAGAAGAGGGGAGATTGAAGTTCCTGCCTCAGCTTCTAAAGATGAGATCTTAATCTTAGCAAAAGAGGAAATGGCTTCAAGATTAGAAGGAGTCACAATCATTAAAGAGATTGTTGTTCCAAATAGACTGGTTAACTTAGTTGTTAAGTAGGCTAACATTTTTAACACTTTTAGTATTACTACTAGCTGGTTGTGGATACAGACCCGCTAGTCACTATACAAAAAACAAGCTAGGAGACAAGATCTACGCAGAAGTCTCCATTCCTATCAGATCTCCAGAGTATGCAATTGCTATTACAGACGCTGTAAGAGAAGCTATTGTTGGAAGATTTAAAGCAGATATTGCCGAAGACAAAAATAGTGCAACTTCTGTTCTTAAAATCACAAGTGCTACCCATAGTGTCTCAGGGCTTCAAACTGATGGGCAAGGTATTACTGTTTCATATAGGGCAACAGTAACATTGAAAACTACAGTTTATGGAACAAATTTAACTGCAAGAACTTTTAGTGTAACTGGTACATACGACTTTCCCGCAGGAACAGACACAACCCTTTCTGAACAAAGAAAACTAGACGCTGTAAAAGAGGCAGCAGGGAAAGCTCTTGATGGGCTACTTTCTAAACTTGCTATTAGGGTGATTTAGTAGTAGAATAACTACATGAACATACACAACAACGTTTCATCAATAAAACAACAGTTTGATACGGCAAATACCAATGCTACAAATATTGCCAATAGCAATAATAAAGAGGCTGATATAGATCTTACAAAAGAGATGGTTGAGCTGATACCAATTTCTAAGGTTGTTGAGGCTAATGCTGTGGCTATAAAAACTCAGGATGAGACTACCAAAAATTTGTTAGATATTATTGTCTAACGAATATTTTAGTAAAATGTAATTATATAATCAAAAGAGGATATTTATGACAATTGATGATAAGTTATTAACAAGATTGGAGAACCTTTCTCATCTTAGAATTGGTGATGAAAAGAAAAAGGAAGTTGAGCAAAACCTTTCTGATATTTTAGGGTTTGTTGAAAATCTAAATGAACTTGATACAGAAACAATCAGTGAAAAATTCTCAATGGAAGATAAACCAATGAGACTAAGAGAAGATGTAGCTGAGGCTGATAAAGGAATTATTGAGGAGGTTTTAAAAGACTCTCCTAAGACAACAGAAACTTTCTTTGTTGTTCCTAAAATTATTGAGTAAACTATGACTATTTACGGTATTAAAACTTGTGGAAGTGTAAAAAAAGCTTTCTCTTTTTTTAAGGAAAAAGGGACAGAATATGAGTTTTTTGACTTTAAAAAAGATAGTGTAGACGAAGAAAAAATTAGAGAATGGCTAAAACAAGTCGATCTTAAAATACTTCTAAATAATAAGGGAACTAAATATAGAACCCTTGGACTTTCAAAAATGGATCTTAGCGATGAAGAGAAGATCCAGTGGTTGGTTAAAGAAAATATGCTTATAAAAAGACCTGTTATAGAGTTTGATGGGAAAGTTATTATAGGTTTTAATGAGGAAGAATATAAAGATATTTTTTAATGTCTGATATAACACTTGACCAACTTTTAAAAACTGTTGTTGCCCATGGCTCTTCAGATCTTCATTTGGTTGTAGGAACAGAGCCACAAATTAGAATTAGTGGAGCTTTACAACCAATTAATATGGCTCCATTAACAAAAAACATGGTACAAGATTTTTGTTATTCCGTTATGACAGAATCTCAAAAAAAAGAACTTGAAGAGACTAAAGAGCTGGATTTTGCTATAGATGTTCCAAATGGTGGAAGATTTAGAGGAAATATCTATTTTGAGAAAAATCAAATGGCAGCTGCTTTTAGGATTATTCCGACAAAAGTTCCAACACTAGATGAGATGGCAATGCCTTTGATCTTAAAAGAACTATCCAATCTTGAAAAAGGTTTAGTTCTTGTAACAGGACCAACAGGAAGTGGTAAGTCAACAACAATGGCTTCTTTGATCAATGAGATCAATATGAATCACAAAAAGCATATTCTAACAATCGAAGATCCTGTAGAGTTTGTTCATGAACACAAAAAATCAATAATCTCTCAAAGAAATGTGGGAAGTGACACAGGTTCTTTTTCTAAAGCGTTAAAGTATGCTTTAAGACAAGATCCAGATGTTATCTACATTGGTGAGATGAGAGATGTTGAAACAATTAGAGCAGGGATTACAGCAGCAGAGACTGGACACTTGGTTTTTGGAACTCTCCACACAAACTCTGCTCCTCAGACAATTAATAGAATTATTAATGTTTTCCCTGCAGATGAACAAGCTCTTATAAGAACACAACTCTCTATGACTTTACAGTCTGTTGTTTCTCAGTTTTTAGTTCCAAAAATTGCTGGTGGAAGAAAATGTGTTCAAGAGATTTTAATCAATACTCCTGCAATTGCTAATTTAATAAGAGATGATAAAGTCCATCAAGTATATGCTCAAATGCAGTTAAACCAGCAAAATACAAAGATGCAAACACAATCACAAGAGCTAGTAAAATTAGTTCGTGGTCAGTATATCTCTCCAGATGACGCTGTTAGATTTGCTACAAATAAAGATGAAGTAAAGAAAACCCTAGGAATCTACTAAAAAATTAACCAAAAAAAAGCCTAACTCTAAAAATAATCTTTTATTTTTAAAGTTAGGCTAAACCTACACACACCCAAGACAGGGGGAAGAAAAAAAGGTGTGTTCTTCTTTCTTATGTAGTAATTATCGTATTTTAATTTTAACTGTTAGTAACTCTAAAGTTAACAAAGGTAAAAATAAAGTGATATAAATTCTTCATTACAATTTGCAATATTTTTAAATCAAAATCTTTTTCTTATCTATAATTAAATAAATAAAAAGGAATAAAATGGAAGAGATAAGTTGGATAGTTACAGAAAAACCGGCAAATAATATGAATTATAAAAAAAGAGTTTTTACTCTATGATTTATAAAGAGGAGATATATCTTTTAGGAACTCTAATAAGTTCAAGAGGATTGATAGGAATACTATCTTTAGTAACTTCAAACTCAAGATCTCTATCGATTCTACCAATGGCTTCTCTTTGTTTTATTCTGTTTTTTACTCTCACATTAGGAGAGATCTGATTTAATTTTCTATAGATTGTATGAATACCATTTTTATGATCTACAATAACAACTTTTCCAAGCATAGGAAGAGTGTCTGCAAAAACGACTTTTCCATTTAGTACATTTCTTATTACAGAGTTTTCTTTATCTGCTCTTAGTGTTACATAGTCATTGTGGATTTTAATATCGTAGATTGGATCAACAAAAGGTCCAAACTTCTTTGTGACTTTAAATGCACTTTTATCATCAATAGGAGGCTTAACTTTTCTTCCTCTATAGTGGTTTTTTCCAACAGCTAGATAAGATGAACCGTGTTTTCTTACTTTTGTGTTAGATTGTTTTACGTTTCTTCTATTTTTACTAGCTCTTGCTAACCTATCTCTTTCTTCAGCTGCTTGAACTTTTTTTAGTGCATTAGATTTAATAATTCCTAGTTGTGCTAGAAGATCTCTAGATCTTTTCTTTCTACTAATAATATCTGCTAATTTTTTGCTATAACGATTCTGTTTTTTTGATAAAGAGGCTAGAACTTGTCTCTCTTCATTTTTTAACTTTGCTACTTTTTCTTTCTTATCAATTAAAGTATTTAATGATTTTGAGATCTTCTCAATTCTATTTTCTAAAGAAGCAACTTTATTTTGTGTGTTTAGAAAATCAGTTTTAAGTTTTTTGATCTCTTGGTTTGAAAATTCTTTAACTTTTTTGAAAATCTCTTTTTTAATAATATCATTGGCACTTGTTTCTTCCATTTTATCAAGGATAAGTGTTTTAGAAAGATTTTTAGCCATAAGATCTATAAGCTTTATTTCTGTCTTTTGTCTTGTCTTAACAAGCTTTTCTTTTAGAGATTCAAGATTTTTAATCTCTTTTTGTTTATCTCTTGAGTCCCTTGATAGGATTTTGATTTCTAATTCTAAAGTTTTCTGATTTTTTGAGAGACGTCTTAATTTTTTTCTAGCTTTAATGATTTGACTAGCCAAAACATTAATGTTTGCTTTGATCTTTTTCTGTGCTTTTTTCTGCTTGTTGATTGTATTTTTAGTATTTGAGATCTTTTTATTAATGTCACCAATGCT
Organism: Campylobacterales bacterium; assembly: GCA_025800305.1. Taxonomy (GTDB): domain Bacteria; phylum Campylobacterota; class Campylobacteria; order Campylobacterales; family SZUA-545; genus JAOXRY01. The sequence continues at coordinate 12,378 of JAOXRY010000452.1, forward strand.
CTCCTCTCCTAACAAGGCAGTGGAAATTAACAGTGGAAAAGAGAGCAATACTAAAAATCTAGTCATTTAATCTTCCGCATTTACAATTACATACATCACACAAAGTATCGACAAAACAAAGGATAAGCTTAATAATGCCACAGAATCCCCTACTAAGTCAAATCTAAATTTAGAAATTCCAATTTCCTCAAAGACACTTTGAATATATTGGTTCATTGTCAGATAGTAGTAACTTACAACTACAATAACTGTACTAATTATAGAGTCTAAAATTGCCAGTAGAAATAAAACGGCACTTTTTTGAAACAGTGAGGCTCCAAAAACTGACATAATATACATTCTTTGACTGTGTTCATAAAGCCATACTTCCATCTGTCTTACCATTAATAAAACAGCAATAACTGCAATTAGTGATGTTAAAACTATTAATACTGTTTTGTTGAGAATTAAAAGATCATAAATATGATTTTGATTTTTTGCAAAAGTTTCAAGTTTTGAGATACTTTTAATCTGTAAAAGCGCTTCTTTGATCCTCTCTCTATCCTTAATGGAAGGGTATTCGTACAGCTTGATTTTATAGAAATGTGGAAGTGTTACTTTCAAGTATGCGATATTTTCTGGACTTAAGTTGTCTTTTAATGAGTCAATCATAAATGTAGGATCTAATTCTTCAATACCTTTTATTTTTATAGAAACTCTTGATACTGCTTCATAAGTAAGTTTTGTTGTTGAAACGGCAACAATAGAGTAGTTCTCCCCTAAGTATCTTTCATATTCATCAACAACTTGAGTAGTTCCTGTTAGAAATTGGAAACTAAAAAGTAAGGAGACAAGTGCAAAAATAAGTGATAGATGGTTTTTAAAAGACTTCATTGATTCCTCTATCTTCTATATAAAAATGTTTAAAGTTCACATTCATATTTTGTGGCATTTTGTGGGTAACAATAATTACTGTTTTACCAAGTTCATTAATTGATTTAAATAAACTCATAACCATATCTGCAGAGTATTCATCTAAATTTCCAGTTGGTTCATCTGCCAAAATAAGGTTTGGACTATGTGCCAAAGCTCTAGCAACTCCGACACGTTGTTGCTCACCACCGCTAAGTTCGTTTGGTAATCTATGTGCTTTATGGGCTAGTTTAATATGATTTAAAAGATTGTTTACTTGGGTATCAATAACTTTTTTATTAAAACTACCAATCATTAAAGGCATTGCAATATTCTTTTCTATTGACCAATCTTCAACAAGTTGATAATCTTGGAAAATAACGCCAATAGAACGTCTAAGCTTTTTGATCTTACCTTTTTGAAATTTTCCCATTTCAACATTATTAACTAGAAGTGAACCATCTGTGATTTTTAAAGCACCATAGATAGCTTTTAAAAGTGAGGATTTACCACTACCACTTTTCCCACTAATAAATACAAGATCTCCAGGATTAATATTAAAAGCTACTTTGTTTAAAACAACTTCATTATCATAAGAAATGGTTAGATCTCGTGCTTGGATCATTTATTAAACTCCTTTTTGAGCAGAGCTACAAAAAGGCTCCTCGGCGGAGTG
>JAOXRY010000456.1 GCA_025800305.1 Campylobacterales bacterium
CTTGAACTTCACAAAGAGGACTTATGAGTGAATTAAATATACAAATCGAAGAACTAATCTCTCAAGGAGCAAGTGATTTTGAAATCTCAAAAGTTTTCAAAACCTATTTTAAAAAATACCTAAGCTCCATTGATACTACACTTGAGACAACTGGTGGTAAAGACTTTTTTATAAAACATACAAAACATACAGATAAATTTCTAATCCAACTTTATAAATATATTCTAAGAAAAAACTTTGGTTCTTATCAACCTATGAGTACCTCCATTCCTATCTCTCTTGTAGCACTTGGCTCTTATGGAAGAGAACAATTATGTATCTATTCTGATATTGATATTATGATTTTATATGAAGAGATAAAAGGCTATAACCTAAAAGAAATTATGGAAGAGTTTATTACTCTTGCTTGGGATTGTGGCTTAAAACTTGGTTCAAGAGTTCATGAATTAAAAGAGATAGAAACTGGAGTTAAAGAAGACATAAGCATAAAAAGCTCTATTTTAGAATCAAGAATAATTTACGGATCAAAACATCTTTGGTTTGGCTACCAAAATATACTAAGAAAAATAAAACAAACAGAACAAAAAGAGTTTATTTTAGAAAAATTAGAAGAACACAAACAAAGACTTCTTAAAAATCCACTAAAAATGGAACCAAATATTAAAGATGGTTTTGGAGGAATGAGAGAGTCTAATATGGTTTTTTGGATGGCTACAGTTATTTATGGAGTTTCAGATATCAAACAACTTATGGGCAAAGCTTTTAGTGAAGAGGAGTATAAAAAATATAGAAGCTCCTTAGAGTATATTTTTCAAATAAGAAATGCCTTACATCTAATTTTTTCTTTGCTATATA
>JAOXRY010000006.1 GCA_025800305.1 Campylobacterales bacterium
CCTTAGGCTACTTTCTCTATATTATTCTTTCACATTAAAAGTTAGAGTACTTCCATGATAAACTTGATTGACCTTTTTGTAAAGATCTTTTAATTTTCCTTTTTTTGTTACATCTTCTTTATGATTAGTTGAGACAATCCATTGTCCTGCTGATTGAACTCTAAATTGTGCCTTTCCATCTTTTATGTAAGAAAAAAGAGCAAAGTGGTCTTTTTGTCCAAAACTATTACTTTGCCCAGTAATAAACTCCATACTTTTAGCACTAGCACTTAATGGTTTTCCATAAAAAAGAACTTGAAACTCCACTAAATCTCCTACTCTTAAATTGGAAAGATCTGTCTTTGGGATTATCTCTAATCCTTTATTTGTAGCTTTAGGCTGTTTCCATTTTTCAATTGCTAGATAGGAAGTCGCAAATGCTTGATATTTTACAGACATTAGTACTGTTTTAATATTTTTAATTTTATCTTGAGATTTCATTTTTAATCTCTCTCTACCTTTTGTATCGATAAATTGAGTATAAAAAGATGGTTTAGTTATTGCACTAATTTTGTAAACTCCTTTTTCACTCGCTTTTTTTAGTGCTATTTTTTGAAGAGCAACATCGGCAGTATAAACATCAAAGTTTTTTTCTTTTAATATAGGCTCTTTTATTTCACTGGTTGGAATTTTTAGATTTGATACTTTTCCTTTGGGTGAGGTTACAGTAAAAGATTCTACAACAACTCTTCCATTAGGTGAATTTAAAATATCATCTACTGGAATTGAGTGTCCCCAA
>JAOXRY010000038.1 GCA_025800305.1 Campylobacterales bacterium
AATAGATAAAAAAAGTAGTCCGTAAATAAGAAGGTATGAAACAAGACATGCAGTGGACAAATAAAACGCATAGATGAATAGGTAAACAGAAACAGATGAATAGAAAAAGAAAACTAGATAAAAAGAATTCTTCCGTAAGTAAGAAAATATGATACAGGACATGCGGTGGACAAAAAGAAAAAGAAAATAGAATAATTAGACAAATGGTAACAATTCAATACAGAAGACAAAAAATCACTCATTAACAAAGATGAAATATATCATTTTGGAACCAGAGAGATTCAGAATGATAGTTGGTCCAGCAGAACATTCTGTCTGTTTAATCTGGAGGGGTTCAGACAAAGGAAACTGCACGTAAAGAAAAATAGTCAAATAAACATAAAAAAAGAAAAATGCACACACATTACATTAAATGAAAACAAATAAGAGAAAACAGTTCATAAATGGATGGAAAACTAAATACGTAAGACAGACAAGAAGCAACAAATTCACGGGAAAATGAGTGGATGAGTCCGTCTACATTGCAAAAAAATGCAGAAAAAGAGATGAATGAATGATGGAAGATAAATAAACAATAGATCAATAGAAAAAATGTCAATAAGAAAATATAATTCAAGACATGCATTCAATGAAGCAGGATAAAGATAAATAGATACCTGGGAAAAATGTCAACAGTTAATACAAAAAGGAAAAAGTAAAAAACAATGAATAGATTACGTGGGAACTAGAGGGATAGAGAATGATAGATGGTCCATCAGAAAATTGTATTTGTTAAATTTGGCGGGGTTCACAAACAGGGTTCTGTACATAAGGCATGAAGAAAATTACCAAACAATATATGTTTTTTTCCGACATGTCTTTTCCCAGATTTGATCGTTTGGTACTTTCTGATGGGGGCCCGCTTCTTATTCAATACATTTCTGATGCATGTGTCTCATCAAGACAAAATGATAAGCAGTTCTTCTTATATCTCAAAACCAATCAATGTCGCTTGCGCGGTGCACTTTTGAGCTGGAGGTACATGAGGTTGAACTGTCTGAGGAAAGTGAAGAAAAGGAAAGAAAAGTAGCTGCCCAGAGAAGAGAAGAGTAG
>JAOXRY010000039.1 GCA_025800305.1 Campylobacterales bacterium
TGCTTTAAAAGACCAGACGTTTAACATTGTCATTACACCTATAGCACCAAGAAATAAAGCAAAACTATCTTTTTTTGTGATTTTTTTACTTCCAAAAATTGCTAAGATTAAAAAAGTGTTGATAGGTATTAAGCTGGTTACAAAAGCACCTCCTAAGGAAGCTGTACCAAACTTTGTTCCTAAATAAAAATATTTCATATAAGCAATCATTGTAACAGAAGTTAATAAAACAACAAAAAAGCTTTTAAGATTTATTTTGAAGGATTTTTTTAGAAAAATAATTATAGGTACCATAGTAATAGCAGTAATAAAAAATCTAAAAAACATAGTTTCAAACTCATTTAAATAGTTACTTAAAACTTTTATATTAACCCAAGATGCTCCCCATCCAATCATAGCTAAAAAAAGTAAAAAATAGAAAGTGCGATATTATTTCCTTGGCTATGAAAAGTCCCAATAGAGAGGATTATCTCAACTTTACCAACCCCTTTTTAAAGGTTCCTCTTGTCCTTGTGGCAAAAGATGACAAAGAGTTTATTGATGATCTTAGTAAACTAAAAAATAAAAAAATCGCAATCATCAACCAATCTGTATTCCATGAAATTTTAAAAAAAAGATATCCTAATCTAGAAATTATTGGTGTCTCCAATGGAAAAGAGGGACTTGACTTGGTCAAAGACAATAAAGTATTTGGATATGCAGACGCCCTTCATGGAATACGATACACTAAAAATGCCAATTTGATAGATGGCATTGAAACTATAGGTATGTTTCAAGAAAGCTATCAACTTGCAATAGGTGTTAGAAAAGATAATGAGACACTTCTTAGAGTCTTTGACAAGCTTTCCTCGAAAATCTCTGAAGATGTAAAAACCAAAACTATTCAAAAATGGTCTGCACTTACTCAAAAAGAAGAACTTGAAATAAAAGAGTATCTTGAGATTTTTTTGCTTCTTGTTTTGGCTTTGATTATTCTATTTTTTTGGAGTCTTTTTCTGAAAACTAAAGTGGAAGAAGAGGTAGAGAAAAACCAAGCAAATAAACAGCTTCTTTTCCAACAGTCTAAACAAGCAGCGTTAGGTGACATGATTGCCAACATCGCCCATCAGTGGAAACAACCTCTTAATGAGATCTCCATGATGCAAAGTATTATTTTGAAAAAAAATGAGGATGGAACTCTTTCAAAAGATGAGATTCAAAAGCAAATTTTAGATGAGCAAAGGGTAGTAAAGTTTATGTCTAAAACCATACAAACCTTTCAGAATTTCTACCTAAAAAAAGAGAAAGAAGATCTTTTTGATATCAAAAAATCATACCTAGAAGTAAAAGAGCTTTTAAGAAAAACATTTGAACTCCACAGAATTCAACTTATTGAAGATCTAGAACACATAAAGATCAATGGAGATATTAACATGTTCTCCCAAGTTTTTCTCTCTTTGTTTCAAAACAGTATCTTTTTCTTTGTCTCAAGAAAAATTCAAAACCCAAAACTATGGATAACAATTACAAGGGAAAAAAATAAAATTCTTATTAAAATAAGAGATAACGGCGGCGGAATTAAAGCAAAAAAAATCTCTTCTGTTTTTATGTTTAACTATTCAGATAGAGACAATAAAGAGAAATCATTAGGTCTTGGTCTTTACACTTCAAAAATGATTATTGAAGAAAAATTTGACGGATTCATTACAGCAAAAAACCAAGAAGATGGAGCTGTTTTTACAATCTATCTCTAAATAGATGAGTTATCCCAAAACTCCCTTAAGTTTTTTCCCCCCTCTTTACTGGTTGTTATTTTTTCTTTTATGTCTTTAAAAGTGATAATATATTTACTCTGTTCAATACTTTCAAATGAATCAATAAACTCTAAATTAACAAGATGAGATCTGTGAACCTTAAAAAGATGTTGTAACTTATTTTTTATATCTGAGATCTTCATTGACACATAAAGAGTTCTCTCTTTTGTTCTGATAATCACTTCATTTAGATCTGCTGTTACATATACAATCTCTTCTGGAAAAATTGGATAGAGTTTTCCTGCCATTTTCCCCATGATAAATCTTGGCAAGTCTTTTTGTTTTGAAAGAAGTGGCTTAATTCTTTCAAGAATTTTTCCAAGTTCTGATTTTGAAACTGGCTTTAAAAGATATCCAAACCCACTTGTTGAAAAAGCTTCTAAAGCGTAGTTATCATAAGCTGTTACAAACACAACAAAAGTATCACAGTTTCTTGAGATAAAGTCTGCCAACTCTAAACCACTCTCTCCTGGCATTTCGATATCTAAAAAAGCAATGTCAAACCTCTCGTTTTCTAAAAGCTCTTTTGCTTTTTCACTATTTTCTGCTTGTGTAATATTCTCTACATTTAGATCTTCTTTAAGAATCCTCTCTACTCTTTCTCTTGCCAGTGCTACATCATCAACTACTAATACTTTCAAATTACTTTTCCATTTCTATTGTAAAAATATTATTTCCATCTACATGTTTATATTTTATAGAGTTATTTTCGTTTAAGATCTTTACTCTACTTTCAACATTTTTAAGTCCTGTTCCAAAGATTAGATTTTCTATCTTCTCTCCTTTGTTAATAATGTTGATAAAAACCATCCTCTCTACTACTACAATTTCAACTGTTATAATTAACTCTTTTCCTTTAAACCCATATTTAATAGCATTTTCTACAAAAAGTTGAAGAGCAAATTTTGGAACAATAAAATCTAACTTCTCTTCTCTATTATCTATATTTAATTGAATCAATTCATTGTGTTGTAGTTTAATAATTTCAACATAGTCTTCAATATATGCTAATTCTTTTAAAATATCCACATTGTGTTCTTCACTGGCAATAGTTCTTAACATTTTTGAAAGAACTAAGATCCCATCTTCTGCTTTTTCCACATCTTTATGGACAAGTTCTGCCAATACATTTAAAGTATTATGAACAAAATGAGAATTTAATTGGCTTTCCAGTGCTGTTAAACGAAGCTCTCCAACCTCCTCTTTTAGTTCCTCTTCTCCTACTTTATGATATTGAAAAAAATAAAGGATCAAACCAACACAATAACTTAAAGTCCCTACTAAAATTGATATAAACAGAGGCTCTTTTACAAAACCTACAGTATGAGGAAAAACTATATTAAGCACAACATATCCAAACAAAAATCCAAAAAAACCAGAGAGAAAAGAGACTAAAAAACCAAGAAGATGACTTACCCAAAAAGATGTTTCATCTTTTATAAAACTATTAAAAAAAGGTACAAAAATAGCTGCTACACTAGTAATAGAAGAACCAACAATAAGCCCAGCTAACGCTGTTGGATAGTCAAACTCTCCATAAAGAAGATAAGAGGAAAACGAACCAAACAAAAAACCAATTGCAACACCAACTCCAATAATAAAAGTCCAGCCCTTTAGCCCAACTTGAACGCTATAATTCTTCACCTAAAATCCCCATTAAATTTTTCACACCAATAGCAACACCAGGCCATCCTTGACCAGCAAAAACTGTATCACCAATATTGTAAAGCCCCTTTTCATAGGTAACAGAAGAAGGATAATCAATTTTTGTGTTTTTCATTGTGATTCCAATTCCTCCAACACTTTGTCTTGATGTAAATCTTTCAAAGGTTCTTGGTGTACCTAAGTAACTAAACTCTATTTTATCTTTTTTAACTTCTAAGCCTTTACAAAAAGAATCAATTATCTCTTTTTCTAAAACATCTTTTTTCTTCTCATACTCCTCTTGAGTTTCGCAGTTCCAAAAATTTATATCTGTATGGGTCGAAATTGTCACACCATAGACCCCATCAACAACCATCTTTTTATCATTTTTTGAAGGTATAGAGACAAAAATAGAGTTGGAAATACAGTTGGAGAAATTCTGCTTTTCTAAGATCTGATAGTGGTGATTATAATCCCCTTCCAATCTTATTCCAAGATAGACAACACAAGCTCCTTGAGAGATCTTAAAAGCCTCTTTTTTCTTTTGGTAATAATCTTTGGCTTTATCTAAAGAGACATAGTCACTATTAAAGACAGTGGAGTTTAAAATTACTTTTTTACTTTTATAGCTATTTTTCTTACTCTTTACAACAAAGAGATCTTTCTCTTTAGAAACATCTATAACTTTCTCGTTTTTCACTGTCTCTACATTTTCTAAAAGGGTATTAAAAACTTCTCCAATACCACCTTTTACATTGTAGTTATCATAAAAAGTATATCCTAATGCCAAAGCAAGAGTCAGAAAACTGATATCTTTTACTTTGGCTTGTGCAACAATTCTTGCTTGGTTATCAAGATAGTTTAAATAATCTTCATCTATATCTGGATAATACTCTTTTAAATAGTCTAAACTATTGGCTAAAAACTCTTTTTTTAACTTCAAACCTAAAGGGGTTAGAGACCTTATTGTCTTTGCCACACCTGTAATTGAAGAAAGATCAAAACTTTTCTGTTTGTGAGAATAGAAGATCTTATTAACTTCCAAAACTTTTTCATAAAATTTACGATGATTTTTATGGGGATATCCACAATTTAGTTGTTGTAAAAATTTGTCTAACTCTTTATATCTTCTAATGATTTTTTCACCATCTATAACAGTGATTGTAGGATTGATCTCTTCTATATTCTCTAGATTTATCCCTGCTTTTTCAATCAGCTCTCCAACAGGCATATCTGGTTTTAGTCCATTAAATGTGGTTGCACCTGCGTTAAATGAGATCTTATCTTTTACAAATGTTCCAGAACACCCTCCAAAATAATGGGTTCCTTCCAAAAGTAAAACTCTATTTTTTTTAGAAAGTAAAGAAGCCGAAAGACTTCCTCCGACTCCACTTCCAACTACAATATAATCATATATCACTCTTTTTAAACCTCTTTAAAAACATCTCTTTAGAAACTTTTCTATCAACAATCATCTGGGAATAGCCCTCAACCCTAAAGAGTTTAAAAAAATATTCATCATGGATTTTCTTTGGTGATAAACTTTTTAGTTCTGGAACCCATTTTTTAATATATTTTCCTTCATTATCAAATTTTTTACTTTGTAAAAATGGATTAAAAATACGAAAATAGGGAACAGCGTCCGCTCCAGTTGAAGCAGCCCACTGCCAAGATCCCACGTTAGAACTAGCTTCATAATCTAAAAGAGTCTCTCTAAAATAACTCTCTCCCCATCTCCAATCAATCATCAGATCTTTTGTAAGAAAAGAAGCAACAGCCATTCTGGCACGATTGTGGATATTTCCTGTAGCTTTTAGCTCTCTCATCCCAGCGTCAATCAGTGGAAAGCCCGTCTCTCCATTTTTCCATTTTTCAAATTTTTCTTTATCGTTTATATACTCTGGTTCAACATCTAAAAAATTATTTTTTTCACTGGAAGGAAAGTGGACAAAAAGGTAGTTAAAAAAATCTCTCCACACAATCTGTCTTGAAAACTCTACATGATCAATCTCTCGTACCACTTTTCTTACCGAAACAGTTCCAAAACGAAGATGAATTCCTAACTTTGAAGTACCTTCTAGATCTAAAAAATCCCTATCTTCTTTATAATTTTCAACTTTTGTTTTAAACTCTTCTATAAGAACATCAAAAGACTTTATATCAACCAAAGGCAGGGTAAATCCATAGTTTTTCAGATCTATACTTGGATAATCATAAGAAGCTAATTTAAGATCTTTTGACGGCTTATACTCTACTTTTGAAAGTGGTTCAATCATCTCCAAAAGAGATTTATAAAACGGCGTAAAAACCCTGTAAGGAGTTCCATCTTTTTTTAAGATCTCTTCTGGGATAAAAAGAAAATTATCATGGACTTTTTCCAAATTATATTTTAAGCCAATCTTCTTATCTCTTTGTAAAGAAGCTCTATCATTATCCCCTGAACAAAGAATTTTAGAGATCTCTTTCTCCTTTGAGATCTTTTCAAAAACCTCATCCACCTTTCCGTAGAAAATAGCCAGATCTAAACCTATAGATTGTAATTTTTCTTTAAGTTTAAAAACACTTTCAAAGATAAAACTTACTCTTCTATCGTCTTTTTTAAAAGTAGAAAGTAACTCCTCATCAAAAATAAAAATAGGAAGAACCTCTCCCTTTGCTTTTTCTAAAATAGGGTTATCATCAATCCTAAGATCTCTTCTAAACCAAAGAATGGTCACTTATAAGCCTTCACATCGCTTCTAAGTCCTAGCTCCTTTGGATAGGGATTGAGAAAAAATTGGTTTAAAATATAATCGATTTTGTACTTTTTCATGTATATTTCAAGTGGCTTTAAATAAGCAATTAGTGGGACAATTCCATCTTTGAACTCTTTTAATGTTATTGTTAAGATCTCTTTTTCTTCTTTGGAAATATTGTTTTTTATAAAACCTTGAATATGCTGACAGACATTAACAATTTTTCCTCTATCGCTTCTTTTTCCAATTGCTTCAAAAAAGAGTTTTTCATACTCTTTATAGATACTCATTAGATCTTTTTTGTTTTGATTGGCAACAATTTTTCCTAAAGTTCTATAGTTGTTTTCATCTTTAGATTGGAGGAAAAACTTAAATCGTGAATGAAAATCCACAAGATCTGAAAGTTTTTTAATACTCTCTTTTAAATTTAAAATAGCATCATAGGCAAATAAATGAATAATAAAATTCTCTCTAAGCCATGGATCTAAAAGTCTTTTTTCATCTTCAATAGGAAAATATGGTAGCTCTTTTTTTACAGCTTTTACAAAGATTCCTTCTGTATTGGAAAAAGGCATTCCATTGGGATTGTAAACCTTGACTCTTTCCACACCACAGCTAGGAGACTTTGCTTTAAATATAAAACCTCTTAGATTTTGCTCTTTAATATCTTTTGCAAACTCTTTACTTGTTTCTTCCAACTCTTTTGTGACATCTTCTTTTGTTTTATTTGTAATAACTTTTAAAGTTTCATCTTCAACTAATCGTAAAGATTGTCTGGGAGTACCGAAGGCTTTTGCTTCAGGACAGTATGGGGTGAACTGTAAAATAAGGGAGAGTTGTTTTGTTACAAACTCGTCACGAGAATGGGAACCATCATAACCGCACTCGTGACCTATAAGACATCCTGAAACGCCAACCTTCATAAATACTCCTTGGAAGAAGTTTACCTCTAGTAAAGGTTTTTTGGTAGTCTTTTTTTGTCAATTGATAGAAGAGTCTATTAGACTCCTCTTGGTGTTCTTTCTATTCTTTTTCTCTCTAGTCCACCAAAAACTCTATGGTAGCTATTAATCTTTTGATGGGTATCTTTTGCTCCCCAAAGATCACCAATAACAGCTGTCATATCAGCTCCTGCATCTACAAGCTCTTTTGCATTATCAGATGTTATCCCACCAATAGCACAGATTGGAATACTCAACTCTTTTTTAGCCTGAACCAAGATATCTTTAGAAACTATTGGAGCTTCTGGCTTGGTACAGGAAGGATAAAAAGCACCAAAAGCAACATAATCAGCTCCTCTTTGCTCCATATCTTTTGCTCTTTCAAGATTCCCATAACAAGAAACTCCAATAAGCCCATCAAACTCTTTTCTAACATCTTCTATAGAAGCGTCATCTTTTCCAATATGAACTCCATGGGCTTTTACCATAGCAGCTAACTCTACTCTATCATCGATGATAAAAGTTGCACCGTAGTGTTCACACAGTTTTCTAATATTTAAAGCGTCTGGGTAGTGTTCTAGAACTGTCTTTTTCTTTGCTCTATATTGAATGACTTTTACACCATACATTAGAATCAATTTTACGTAGTTTTGAATCGTTGGAGATGGTGTTAGTTTCTCATCGGTAATTGCATATAAACCATTTAAATTTTTATTCATTTAAGTATCCTAAATTAAATTAATTATCATCATTCTAACACAAAATAAGCTTTTACTTATTAATTAGTTAACTGGAAGTGTTATTAAAAACACACAACCATCATCTGTATTTTTAGCTTTGATACTACCTTGATAATCTTTTTCTATGATTGACTTTACAAGGTATAGACTCACACCAATTCCATGGTTCATAAACTTAGTAGTTACATATGGTTCAAAAAGCTTTGACTCTATTTTTGGATCTAACCCCTCTCCACTATCTTCTATGGAAAGAAAGATATTCTTTTCTTTTTTCTCTCCAGAAATTTTAATCCATTTTTCAGATGAATTTTTCTTTACAATAGAGTCGATTCCATTATTTAAAATATGTGAGATAACCTGAACCATCTCATTTTCGTCTCCATCAATATTTAGATCTTTCGACAAACTATTTTTTAACTGGATTTTTTCTTCTTCAAATCTTGGTTCTAAAAGAGCTAAGGCAGTTTCTACTGAATTATTAATATCAAAAACACCTTTTTGACCTTTATCAAAACAAGAGCTAAAATGATCAATTGTTCCTCCTAAGGTAATGGTTGTTTTAGAAACATTTTCTGCTAGTTCTAAAATCTCTTCTTTACTGTTTTCAGACTCTATTTTTTCCTTGATTAATTCCATTAAAAGACTGATATTGTTAAGAGGATTTCTCCAGTGATGGGAAATATTAACCAATAACTCACTAACAGAAGCCATTCTAATTTTTGAAGTTGAAATACTCATCAATCTTTCAACTTCATGTAAAATCAATCTTTTTGAAACCCACATTGCCATAATCTGTGCAACTACAATCATAACAATAACCATAAAAAGACTTTGGTAAAAAAGAGTATTAATATCTGCAAAAAGTTTATTTTTATCAATATACACAATTATCTGCATCTCATGGACACTATCACCAAAAATCCATACCCCATCTTCTGTTTCTAAAAGTTTATTTTCTCTATTTTTTGGAATTTCTACATTTGAAGGAAGTTTTTTCCCCAACAGATCTTTTTCAGAAGGAATAGTTCCAATTACGTTTTTCTTCCCATTGATAACATAGACTCTCATACTTGGATGAAGATTAATATCATAAGATTTTTTATTAAGCCATAAAAGACTCACTCCAGCCATCAAAACTGGATTTTCCAACTTTTTATGTTCTTTTACAGGATATCCAAAAGGTATAATTGCCAATCCATGATTTTCAGAAACTGCCCCTTGACCAACAGCAAAAGTTTTATTTTTTCTCACCTCATCAAAAACAGCCACTGCCATTTTTGAAACTTTTTTCATTCCTTTTTTAGCTGTACACAAAACCTTTCTATCACCATCAGAAAGGGCTATATTAGTAAAGAACTTGGTATTGGTTAATATACTTTTTAAAACATCGCTACACTGGTAATAATTATCACTTTGTACAGAAGGAATATGGGCTAAAATACTTAACTCTCTTTCAACTGTTTCCAAAAGAACAGTGTGATGTCTATGCAGGGATTGAATAACTGTATTAGCGCTGTTGATAGACTGCTGTAAACTCTTCTGTCTTACTTGAACAATCTCATATAAATTAAAAACAACAAAAGGGGAAATCACCACAAGAAAAATAATAAAAAGTTTTAGTTTGTAAGAATTAATTATTTCATTCAAAGTTAGCTATCCTCTTCCTCTTCACCACTATAGTGAAGCTCCAATCCTTTATCTGTCATCACAAATCCATTAACGTTTAACTTTCCACTATGGATACTATTGTGATGCTCTTTACACAATGGAATAAGGTTATATCTATGGTTTTTAAAGATATGACCTTTAAAGCCCTTTTCGTCCATCTCTTGCTGTTCTACAATGTGATGGGTATCAAGAGCTGGTCTTTCACATATTGCACATTTGGCAATATAGAGATCTTTATTGTATTTGCTCTTCTTCTTTTTTACTAACAATTCAACACTTTCATAATCTCCAGTTAGCTCTTTTCGAATATCTTCTGCATTTTTCAAGAACTCACTGTCCATATGAAGCGACTTGGCAAACTCTAAACCATACACCGTACTTCCACTTCCCTCTTCTAGCTTTCTATTGAAAACCAATTTATCTGAGTCTTTATCGTAAAAAACTCCTAAGTGTAGATTAACAACATTTTTTAATTCTTGTACCTGTTTTATGTCATTTAATTGGTGTAAATGGGTAGCAAATACAAACATTGATCTTATACTTGCCAGTTTTAAAATGGCACTTGAAACAATAGAAACCCCAGAAAGTGTCTCTGTCCCGTGGCTAATCTCATCTCCTAAAACAAGACTTTTCTCACAAGCTCTATTGAAGATATTTTTAAGCTCCAACATCTCAACAGCAAAAGTTGAAAGCCCTTTTGCTAAATTATCCTTTGAAACAATTCTTGTAAAAACAGAACTAAACAAAGAAAATTTCATAGAGGTAGCAGGAACAAAAAGCCCAGCTTGTGCTAAAACCACACAGATCCCAATACTTTTCATTAAAGATGATTTACCACTGGAATTGATTCCATAAAGAAGGACACCAGAAGTTGGAACTCCTCCTGCTGTTTTTACCATTACATGGTTTTTAAAATCTTTATCGATATATTTTGTAGCTCCAAGGATAATATCATTGGGTACGTAGATCCCTCTTTCTTCTTGAATCTCAATAAGAGGGTGTCTTAGGTCTTGGACTTGTAAAAAGTTTTCATTATCTTCTGTTTCAATAATCTTTGGTCTTACAAAGTTGAATTTCATAGAAGTTTTGATGTTTGAAACAGCAATATCAATATCTGCAATGAAAACTTTTAAATTATCAAGAAGCTGGGCAAACTCTTTTTCAAATTGGGCTAAGGCTTTAACAAAGTTCTCTTTCACAAGGTTTAAGATCTTTGTTTGATTGTTGATAATTCTTAGGGAGATCTTATCGATGATATCCGCTGTAATCTTCACATTGGAAGTTTGAACTTTGATATAAAAGTCACTGAAGAAATACTCTTTCCCTTCAATAACTACTCTCTCGTTTTTCAGCTTCTCAGCAATAAGCATATAACGATTTTTTGTAATCCCAATGTAGTGACCCTCTTTATCTAACTGGTTAATCGTTGCAAACTTAGAAGTTTTTGCATTGGAGATCTCACTAGAGATCATTGAGTCAATTTTCGCTGTAATTTTCTCCAGCTCTTTGATAAAGCCTTCATTCTCTTTTACAATCTCATCTAGCTCTGGACAATTCCCCTCTTTGATAAAATTATTCTCAATTTGATTGATGTTACATGTGGCAGTAATATCAAGATTAAAAAGTTCATCTATCTTTTTAATGTACTCTTCTACAGAGCCATTATTGGCATCTTTAACATTTAACCCAATCTCTTCAAGATAGCCATTAATCTCTTTTATTCCCTCCAAAGAACTATAAAGATAATTCACCTCACAAGGATGAAGTTTTAATAAAGAAATCCTTCTGGAAAGTCTCTCTAAATCGTAGATTTTTTTTAGGTTTTCATCAAGATATTTATAGTGATGTCTTAGCTGTAATTTTTCACTTAAATCATATCTTTTATTAATAGCATTTTTATCAAGAAGTGGACTTAAAAGTCTCTCTTTTAAAACCCTTCTTCCCATAGGAGTTGATGTATTATCAATCATCTTAAAGACTGTAAAATCATCACTTTTTTCTCTTAGAATATCAAGCTGAGAGATAGCACTATTTCCAAGATACATAAATCTACTGTTGGAAATAAGAGTTGGAAGATCTAACTTTTGAACAATCTCTTTATCATGACCAATAATAAAATCAATTAAAATCGCTAAACTCTCGCTGACATTTGGAGTCCGCTCTAGATCTAAGTGCTCAATTGGAGTAAGAAGAGATCTTACACGATAAACCTCTTTGAAAAGTTCATTTTGATAACTGATTTTCACTCTATCACAGTTAATAACAAAACTATAGTGATCTTCTATTTCAAGATATCTAAGAACCTCTTTTTGATTGATGTTTTTATCTGCAAAAGTAAGAACAACCTCTTTTGTGTGATAGGTTGTTAAAAGATTAAAAACCTCATCAAGAGCCAAAGTTTTATCATCACTGCTACTATGAGCATCGTACATAAAAGTCTTTCCTGTACTAACATCAATAGCAGAATATCCAACATAATACTCTCCTTTGTGTTCATCTACTAAAAGGGAAGTGATGTAGTTATCACGGGAATCTTGGAGATAATCAAAGTTTGTTCCTGGACTTATAATCTTTGAGATATATCTTGAAACTTTGGGAGGAACGCCCTTTTGTTTTACAACAACGATTGTATATTTATCTTCTGCAATAAGCCTCGATAAATATCTTTCAAGACTTACACTTGGCACTCCTGCCATCAAAGGATTGCTTACATTATTCTCTAAAATACTTTTATTTTTTCTTGTTAGCTGGATATTGAGAAGATCTGCAATCATCTTTGCTTTTCCTATCTTCATCTCATCATTATTAACCTCATAAACCTCAAAAAAAGTACCAATCTCCATCATCACAATGGTATCTTCCCCATACTTCTCTTCAAAGTGTTTCTGTAGGTCGAAATAGATCTCAGTTAATAATTTAGATTTATCTTCTAATAGTTGGTTCAAGTCGTTTGCTAACATGGTGTGATTTTAGCAAAAGAATGATTTTAAGAGCGTTTATTATTGCCATTAGTGGAATGCTGTCATAACTTTGTTGCTCTTAACAGTCCCATATTACAGTTGGAGGTCGAGGGTGGCTAGCCCTCTTTTAGATTAATAGAGATCTGTTGTTACCAACAAGACCAAAATCAAAATGACCACCAATCGCATAAACAACTAAAATCCTTTAGTTGAGATCCTAGTCCCACACCAAACACCCACTCAAAAAAGCAAAAAAAAAGGCCAGAGCCAAAGCCCCAGCCTTTCTCAACATAAACCCATTAGCCAAATGAGTTCGGATTTTTGTTTATTCGATTAAAGAATTGTATCAAAAAAATATTTGGGAAGCAACTTTTTTGAAGATTGGGTTTTATTTGATACTTGACCCAGTATTTATATCGCTCCTTGAACTTTTGTTTTAAAGTCATCTTTAAAAACCATTACAAACTCAGTATCTTCAGACAGCCCAGCCCAAACTTTTCCTATCTTCTCTTTCTCTTTTGTATCATTACTAGATCTTAAATGGTCACCTTTGTATTCTGCAACAATAGTTTTTCCATTAGTAAGCTGTATTACAAAGTCAGGATAGAACTTATCTGTACTTGTCTGCAACCAAAAAGCATATTGAGGATTTCTTTCAATATTTCTTACCCAAAATTCTACTTCATCAAGAGAGTCAATGTATTTTGCAAATTCAAACTCTTCATCATTAAGCTTATCAACAACTTTGTAGTAATGCTTTTTAAAATAATCACCCCTATCATCAATTTTTGAAACAGGATACTCGTTGTCACTAAATGAAAAAACAGATTTGGAATCAACTTCCCAAACATCACTATCGTCCAATAAAGAGTGATATTTTTTTGTTATCAACTCTTTTTCTAAATTTCTAATTTTCTTTGCTATCGTTTCTGTAAGATAGTAAATATTAACCTTTAGATCTAAAGGGTCAAACCCTCTATCTTCAATCAAACTTTTTACAATACCATGGACAAATTTTTGAATTTTCTTACTACCGATAGATCTAAATTTCCCGTGACTAAACTTTGATAAAACCATTCTTGTAATATCAATATCATTGTACTTTACAGGAATGCCATTAAGATTTAGAAGATCCTTTTTAACCTCATCAACAAATTTAATATTAATCTTTCTATCACTTGTAATATCAATTACAGCCCCCTCTTTTTTAAAGGAGAGATTAAATTCACTTTCTGATAAAGAAAAATGCTTTGCTATCTCCTCTTCTTGCCAATCTAGCTCTTCAAGTAAAACGCTACTATCAAAAAGTGTATTATTTCCATCTTGCTTTATAAGTAAATTGCTAAGTTGTATTTTCTTATTAAAATTCTTTATCTCTTTTTTCTCTTCAAAAAGTCCTTTTAGCTCTACAGGTTTATCTTGTTTTACAATACTTTCTAATTTGCTAAGAATTTTGGATTGTTTTTCTTTTGGGATCTCTTTTACAACAGTTAGTTTTTTCGCTTTTTCATCATATGTAAAAAACTCCTCTACCTCATCATCAATTTTTTCACTATCAAGTTCAATATCAATAGATGGTTTAGTCTCAAAAAGCCCTCCAAGTTCTTGCTCTTTGTAGATAAGATTCCAGTTTGCTTCAAACTTTTCAAAACCATTTTCAACCAAACTATCTTTTAAACTTTTTGCAACATCATATGTATTTGTAGAGTTTACAAAAGCATATGCACTATTAAGTTCACTGTTTGTTTTTGAAGTTGCATAAGGCTGTCTCAGTGCTCTTCCTAAAAACTGTTCAATCGCTGTAGAAGAATTTACATCTCCCATAATCGCCAAGATATAAACAAAAGGAGCATCCCATCCCTCTTTTAACTTATCAACAGTAATGACACACTTGATTTTGTTATCTTTTCTCATCAAATCTACATTATTAAGATCTTCAATCCCACTTGTATGAACAGCTATCTCTTCTCTGTCAAAGCCGTAAGTTTTCATAAGCTCGTCCAAAACGACTTGATAAGTAATTGTCTTTTTATCTTTAAACTCTTTTTCTGCCTTAAAAAGAATAATTGGGTTAACAAACTGCCCTGACTCTCCCTCTTCTTTTCTTGAGATAGTCTCAAGCTCTTTTTGTTTACTTACAGCGTCTCTTATGGTCTCTTCCCAGTTCTTACTTGTCTCTAATACCACAGGAAGCTTTATCATATCCTCTGCTTTTAGCTGGGAGGCACTAACACTATAAATAATATTACTTGCATATTGATCATTTGCAAGATCGCGATTCATATTTGGTGTTGCTGTAAGCTCCAAAATAAAAGAGGGATCTAAACTAACAAGAGATGACACCCTCATAGGAGTAGAAGCATTGTGTGCTTCATCCATTATAATTATTGGATGAGATTTTTTTATTGCTTTAAAAAGGCTTGGCTCATCTTTATCTCCAAGCATCTCACTATAAACACCATTCTCTTCATAAAACTTTCTACCATCTTTATTTTTTGTGCTAAATGATTGAATAGTTCCGATAATAATTGGTAGTTCTGTTGAGAGATCAAAGGATTGATGAAGAGCTTCTTGAACAGTATAAATTCTTACTGTTCTCTCATTAAAAGTTTCATCTAAAAATTTTTTATAAGGATGGGAGCTATCTTTTAAAGCTTTTGTCGTCTGTTCTACAATAGGATTAGTATGTGCCAACCAAAGAATAAGACCACTTTCAATATTAAGCATATCTCTTGTGATTACAGGAATACTCCTTGTAGCTATAAGAGTTTTCCCTCCACCTGTTGGTATTCTAATACAAACATTGGGAGCACTTAGGCTCTCATTATCAATGTAGTCTAAACTATTTTGTCCATACTCTTTTTTTGTATCTATATAGCTTTGTCTCTTATCTCCACTTCTAGAATACTCTTTACAAAAGTGTTTAAGTGTCTCTAGTGCTAGTTTTTGATAATTCTTTAGTTCCATCATCTCTCCCTGATTTCAAAAGGAAGTTTTTTAACAAGGATATTGTTTCTCTTTAGTAGGTTATCCGACACACTACAAACATCAGCATAAACAATAAAAGAACTATACTCCTCTTTGATAAGTTTTTTCATCTGTGTAGTTGTGAATTTTTTGTTTTCTGGAAAGAGATAAAGAGCTGTAGATCTTAAACTTCCAACATAAGATCTCTCTTCATCAATAGAAGAGGTAGTAAGTGCCTCTCCAAATTCCGTAAAATAGAGATGTTTAGCAAGAGTAGAGAATGTTATCTCCTCATTTAAAAGTCCAAACTCATCAAGGAGTGGATCTCCCAACTCACAATACTGGAAGCCTCCGCCAATTCCCTCTTTAAACTCTTTGACATCTTTTTCGCCAATAACTGTTAAGGTGTTATCTTTAAAAGGCTTAGTTATCTTGTCGTATTTATCTTCATTCTCTCCGATTATCTCTTCAACCTCTTTGGAGATCTTCTCCATTGTTGCAGGTTTTAAGATCTGTGTAGCTGTTAATTTCTTACTATAAAGCTCTGTCTTTTCATTGCCTGTATATGAGTAACCATTTACAGCATTTGCTATTCTTGTTTTCGTTATTTCTTCGGCATACTCTTCCATTTCGATACATATAAAATTTCTATTTCCATCATCCTCATTATTCAATGCTAAAACAGAATGTGCTGTTGTACCACTACCAGCAAATGAATCCATAACAATAGCATTCTTATTAGTAGCAATTTTCAGTATTTTTTTAATTAATGGAATAGGTTTTGGAGTATCAAAAAGAGAAGAGTTCTTTCCAAATATTTTTTTTAATTCATCCTTGGCATTGGCATTGTTCGAAGAATCCAACCAAATTGTTTCTGGGACACTCCCCTCATTCTCGTATAGAAAAAGCTTTCTGTATAGCTTATCACCAACACGAACCAGTCTTTTTTCATCTTCAAGTCTTCTCATTGAATCTTTATTGACAAGCCATAATCTTTCTTCCAAAAAATATCCATCCTCTAAAGTATATGAAAACCTTGATCCCCCTTGCTGTCTTGCCCATAGACCAAGAAGTCTATAATCTCCCCTTTCATCATCATCCGGATTCTTGTATGCTTTTAAAGTTGAAGCATCTATTTCAAGTTTATTGACTTTAAAATGATTAATATTTTTTGCGTAAACTAAAATATGTTCGTGTGTAGTGCTAAAATATTTAGCTGAATTGTCTTTACCTCTTTTTTTATGCCAAACTATTTGTTCAATGAAATTATTCGCTCCAAATATTTCATCCATAATAAGCCTAAGTTTTGCAACTTCAGCATCATCAATTGATATAAATATAGAGCCATCCTCCTTAAGAAACTGTTGCAACAATTTAAGCCTTGGATACATCATACAAAGCCATTTATCGCTTCTACTTAAATCATTAGCATCTATGTTTTTATCAAGCCATTTTTTGATTATTGGAGCATCTACATTATCGTTATATACCCAAGAGGTGTTTCCTGTGTTGTATGGAGGATCTATATAGATCATCTTGACTTTCCCAGCGTAATAAGGAAGGAGAGATTTTAAAGCTAGAAGATTATCTCCTTTAACTATGAGGTTTCCACTGTTTGGATCTCCTATACTCTCTTTGCACTCAATAACTCTATATTCTACTTCGTTGTGATGGTTTTTTATCTGATCTTTACCGATCCAGTTTAATGTTGGCAATGTACTTCTTTTTAAAAAATTAGGAATATATTTCCGAAATTAAAAAAGATTATATACATATAGTTCCTAATTTATAATAAATAAGGAATATAATTCCGAATTTTTTTGATAGATTTTTTGGTGTAGAGTTTTTACTATGAAACTTACTCAACAAGATAAAGCAAGACTATTAGGCATAGATCCAAGAACTCTAAGAAAGTGGAGAACAGAAAAAACATTTTTGTATAACACAATTATGAAAGGATTTGCTTTTGATGAAATTGTTGAGGCGAGTCGTGAATCTTATGAGAAAGCTAAATCAGTACAAGAGAAGTTTCAAAATTCATAATTTCAGATCTGATTTAAAAGGCTAAATCCTACTTTTTAAAAACTTTTGATTCTCCATGAGTATTTTTTTATATAGGATAATGAAGTCTTTATCATATGCAAAATCAGGAATCTTTTTAATTGCTATTTCTATTGCATTTGTAAGCTTCTTTTCAAATCCAGTAAACTCTCTTCTTAGAAGTTGTATAGATAAATTGCAATCTTCACATAAATCTTCAAAATCTGGAGTTACTAGATCCTCAAATATATATGTATCTCCTATTGCCATTGAAAGATCTTGAGCATATTTTTCTTCATAAGGCTTTAAGTTCAACAGATCGTAAAACGGGGCTACCTCTATACCCTTTTCATCTACAAAAAAAGAGATATTTTTTCCATGGGCATCTGAATTGTGAATAAGGAGATTAAAAAGGGTAAGCTTTATTATTTTTTGCTTTGCGATAATAGGAATTTTACATCTATCTAAAGAACTGAATAATGCTTTTAAAGAGACACCGGTTCTTATTCCTTCAACATCTTTTCCATGACCATACGGCCATTCATATTTTAAATCTGGTGGTAGGTTTAGCATTTGACAACTGTCAATAATGTGCTTTCTGAAAATCTTCTCATCTTTAAACTCTCTATCAAACCTTTCAACTTCTAGTACAGGTTCTCCTCCTAGTTCAATGATCTCTACAACAGGGATGTCTAAACCCAATTCCCTTCCTATTTCTAAGGATAAAAACTCATTAAGGACAAAGTTCGTTTTAGGCTCTGCAAATTTTAATATATGAGTCGATACTAACTCTCCCTCACCAAAACCATATTTTCCATCAACTTTAGCCACTGGAAGTTTCTGCTGCACCCCTGCGATACTTGCTCTTGGTTTTCCATCCCATATTGCAAGTCCTTTCTCTCTTCGTTCTTTTGCTCTTTTATTCAACTCCTTTGTTGTAATCTCTCGGAAACTTGTTTCTTTTCCAATACACTCTTCTTGAACAAAACCAAAAGCTCCTGTTGGTTCACTTCCTATTCTTGATAGAAGTGCAAATATATTACTTTTTGAAACTCCTATCGCCAAAGAGATCTCTTCCAAAGAATCTCCTTCTGGAAGAAGATTTGAGATAAACCTAGAAACTTCTTTTCCTTCAGTGGTCTTTCCCAAAGGTATATGAAAAGATAAGGGATAGCCTACTTCAGACCACTCTTTAGTATATGTAACACTAAACTTTTCATCTTTATACTGAAGGGTTCCTACCTCTTTTCCATCTTTACAGATCTTCAGATTCATTTAATAATCCCTCAAACTTAATCTTTATTCCTAAACCTTTTAAGATTTTCAATACACTAATTAATGTTACTCCTTTAGCACCACTTTCAACATTTACAAAAGCTTGTAAAGATACCCCGCATAAACTTGATGCAACACTGATAGGTATGTTAAGGTGTGTTCTCTGGGCTTTTACTATTTTACTAATAGTTTGTTCATCTACTACATCTAACTCAGGAAAAGGTTGAGGGATCACTGTTTTTGCCATTTTGAATCTTTAAATTATTTGTATAAATAATTTTATACTAAAATTTATAAAAATACAACCAAAATTCTTTATATAAATAATTTTATATAAAAACTCACAAAAAATCTATAATAATTCTATATACGAATAATTTTATATTCTGCTCTTAAACTCTTCATATCCAAAAGTTTTTACTACTTCTAGCTCCCCATCTTTTTTAAGTATAGCGATAGATGGAAGGTTTACCCCATTAAAAGTTGTTGTCTTTACCATTGTATAGTGAATCATATCCTCAAAGATAATCTTGTCTCCAATTTGGATCTCTTTATCAAAAGAATACTCGCCAATAACATCACCAGCTAAACAGCTATTTCCTCCAAGAAGATAGTTAAACTTCTTCTCATCTGGCTCTCCTGCCCCTCTTACTTCTACCTTATAAGGCATAATCACAGAATCAAGCATATGGGCTTCTTTTGAAGTATCTAAAATAGCTATTTTCTTTCCATTATCTATAATATCTAATACCGTTGCTACTAACACTCCAGTATTTAGTCCAATAGCCTCTCCTGGTTCTAAATAGACTGGAATATTATTGTGTCTAGATCTAAAATCATTGATTATCTTGGTTAGATGTTCTGTGTCGTAATCAGTTCTGGTAATGTGGTGTCCTCCTCCAAAGTTCACCCATTCTAAATCTTTTATATACTTTCCAAACTTCTCTTCAAAACTGGCTAAAACTTTCTCCAAAGCCTCTGCACTCTCCTCACAAAGAGCGTGAAAATGAAGCCCATCAAGATCTTGTAAGATTTCTTCATCAAAATTTTCAATGGTCGTCCCAAGGCGACTATAAGCTCCACAAGGACTATACATTTCCACAGGAGAACATGAGATCTCAGGATTTATTCTAAGTCCGATAGAAGCTTTCTTCTTGGCTTCTTCTCTATATTTTTTTATTTGACTTACTGAATTAAAAACAACATGATCTGAGATCTCTAAAATCTCCTCTATCTCCTCCTCTTTAAAAGCAGGAGAATAAGTATGAACCTCTTTTTTAAACTCCTCTTTTGCTAACTTTGCTTCATTTAACCCACTGGCACAACAACCATGGAGATATTTACTAATAAGAGGAAAAGTTGAATAAAGAGAAAAACCTTTTAAAGCAAGTAAAATCTTTGCTCCCGTTCTTTCTTGGATCTTATCTAAGATCTTTAGATTTTTTTCTAAAAGTTCTTCTTCACAGACGAACATTGGAGTGTGGGGAATATTTTTCATATTATCTTTAATTAGTCAATAGATTTTTTGAGTATGGCAATGTTTCTACATACTCATTTATAAAATCCCAATTCACACAGATCTCTTTATCCTTTTTAATAATTGGAAGTTCAATGATCTCATTTTCTAGCCTTTGAATTCTCACTTGTCTTCCATAGCCATATTTAGAAGATAGTTGTTTTAAAATTGTCACTAAAAAGATCTGATTTACATCAGTTAACTCTTTTTTATTTTTGCCTTTTAAAGAAAGAGTATGAATATTATCATCACTAAAATATGGATAGTTATGATAAAAAACAGTTCCAAACATATCTATTGTAATTTGATTTTCGAATATTTTTTTCTTTGATTGAAAAGTGTCATAATCGATAAAACTAGTGATTCCATTATTCACTGCTGAAGCTGTAATAAGAGGAATTTCCCCTTCAACTCTATCAACTTCAACTAACCTCTCTCCTTTTTGTATGTCAAAGATATCTGTTAATTTAAACTCTTGCCATTTTGACTTAGTAAAAAGCTCCATAGTCCCTTTTGATATTGAATCTGAATTGATATTATTTTTATTAAAGATCTCCATCAGACTCAACTCATCAATATTGGAAAACAGAAGATTTAACTCATTTTTAATATTAAAAATAACGTTATTTTTAATTGTCCCTATAAAGTCATTTTCTGTTAGTAGTGAAAAATCATTTTTTTTGTGTGCTTGTAAGATCCACTCTTGATTGTCACCTATTGGCTTATAGACAAGGTTTACACCATCATGGTTTTTTTTAGGGTTTTCTAACTTTTGAAAAAGATCTTTTTTAACCCCTTTCCATTTATTGTAGACATCTGTTCTTCCCTTGTTTTTGGAAAGAACAAAACCATCATCAGAAAGTTCATAAAAAACGACTTCTTTATTATCATGTGGTAGGTTTGTTTCAAAAACAGCTATTGCTGTATGAGTCGATGCATTGGGCTGAAAAAGTTCATTGGGCATATTAATAACATACTTTAATGTATGCTTTGTAAGAATCCTATTTCTCTCTGTTTCATCTTTAAAAAATGTTGAAAGAGGTGTAATAATCACACCATATCTAGTAACATTGTCTAACATTTTTTCTAAAAACTGGATCTCTTTTTTTGTAGGGTTTGTTTTGTTGTCTTTCCCTCCATAAGGAGGATTGATAAAACCAATGGAAGGCTTTAGCTCTTCTAAAATCTCTGTCGCTTCTTTTGAGAAAAAGTCGATATTAAAGATCTTAGATTTACCATCTCCACGAAAAAGCATATTTGAAATAGCAAGAGAGTACATAGTATTGCTTTTTTCAAAGCCAACTAATTGGTTTTGTTTGATATTTTTTATTCTCTGTTTTTTATCAGCTATGGCAGAATTTTTAATCGTACCAATTAAGCTATTCATCCCAGAAATCAAAAACGCACCAGTTCCACAACACCCATCAAAAATAATGTCATTTGTTTTAATATCAATAAGTTCAGTGAAAAGATCTGTAATATGATTTGGAGTTAGAACGATTCCTTTTTTCACATTGGCAATTCCTGCATATCTTAGGAACTCTTCATAGAACTTTCCAATAATGTCGTAGCTACTTTGTTTATTAAAAAGTGGAATTACATTGTCTTCTAACTCTGTAAGAATCTCTTTTAAGATCTCTGTATTGTTTAAATCTGTATCTGTTTTTATAAAAGCCAATTCATTTTGTAAGATATTGATTTTATTGATATCAATATTTTCATTGGAAAGTATATCTTCGATAGTTGTAGGAATGTTTCTTATGATGTTTTTTACACTCCATTGAAGATAGTTATCTTTAAAATCATTATGAAAATCAATTTTTTCATAAAGACAAATCATCAAAGCACTAAGTAGAACTGGTCTTTTTTGCGAGTCTATATTTCTTAAGATTCTATTGATCTCACTGGAGCTTTTTGAGATATTATTGGAAATTAACTCTAAGTCTAAATTTTCAAAAAGTGCAATGTAGTCCTCTTCATTTAAAAACTCACTGATTCCTATATCTTTTAGCTTGTCATCTTGAATGATAAAAGTATTGATTAAGTGGTTTAAAGGATCACTAATATCTCCAGAAAATCCAACTCCCAAGACTCTAAAATCTGCTAAATATTTTTGAGTTGTTTCTGGTAGTTGTGAGATCTTATCGGTTTGAAAAAATTTTAGATAGTGTTTAATTCCATCAACAGCAAACTCTTTTGGTTTATTTCCACTTTTTGACTTATGATCTTTGATTTTGTCTTTGTTTTCTATAAGTATCAGAAGTTTTTTATCTTCATTGATATAGATAAGATCTGGCTCTCCTCTATGGTTTTCACTTTCTGATTTTGTTGCTTTACTTAAAGCCTTTTGAATATGTTTATTATCAATTTTTTTAGGAGTCCATGGTTTTGAAAATGAGCACTGATTTGTTAAGTAGTTAAACAGATCAATATCAGTTTTAGCTTCATTTTTTCCCATTAACCTCTCCTTTTAATAATCGTGATTTTATCAAAAAGTTGATTTTTTGATTTCTTTTTATACTACGATTCTCTAAAGGAGAAAAAATTTATTGCAAATTGTAATGTTTTAATTAATTTTCTTGTAAAAATTTTTCAATTTCAAGATCTGCCAACTGATTAACATCTCTAAAGCTTTTATCAAAATGGCTAATAACAGAAGAAAAGAGTGGATGTTTTGAATACTTTTTATCAAACTTTACTCTGTCTTCTTGAAAAATATTAAAAAACTCAGATCTAAGTTCTTTCCACTGTTTGACTAACTGTGTTTTATCCTCTTTCATGGAAATAAAAAATTATATTGAGAAAGATTGGCTCTTAAAGTTTGAAGATCTGAGATCTTTAGTCCATCCTCTATCCACTTTTTAATATCATCAGGAAATCCATCGATTAGAGGTTGATACAGTTCTTGCTTTTGCTCTTGGGAAAGATAACTATTTTCCAATAGTTTTTCAATATGACCAATAACAGTTCCCTCTTTAAGTTCTCTAACTTCACAGATCTCATTTAAGGATTTACCCTCTTCTATCAGTTCTAAAGTTTCTAGATAGGTTTTTGTCAGTTCTTTTTGGGGTTTTGGGTCAGTTTCTTTTATCTCTTTACAAAAGTCAATAAAGATCTCTCCATATTTTTCCAACTTGGCTTCCCCTACTCCAGAAATTCCTAAGAATTCACTCTCTGTGGTAGGAAGCTTATTGGAGATCTCAATAAGAGTTTTATCACTGAATATAAGGTAAGCAGGAACAGACTCCTCTTTTGCCAAATTCCCTCTTAACTCCCTAAACTTTTCAAAAGTCTCATTTTTCGGTTCTTCTTTTTTATACTCTTTGAAAGATTTTTCTATAACGAAATGAGAAGCATCAATATCGACCTTTTCCCCCTTTAAGATCTGACGACCAATGGAAGTGACTTTGAGAGTTCTAAATTCACCTTCAATAACCAAAGCTTCAATATCCAAAAGCCTATCAGCAACACCTTGCCAATGCTCTTTTTTCAGATCTTTTCCAATTCCAAAAACAGAGAGATTATCATGTCCAAAGTCAAGGATTCTTTTTGCCTTTGAGCCTCGGAGTACATCAATAATATAAGTCTGACCAAACCTCTCTTCTGTACGAAGAACAGCAGAGATAAACTTTTGAGACTCAACAGTAATATCTTTCATCTCTTTATCTCCACCGACACAGTTATCACAAAGAGACTCACAAACTTCTATCTCATCATCAAAATAATCAGCAATAAATTGGTGTCTACACTTGCTAGAAATAGAGAATCTATACATCTGATCTAGTTTTTTATAGTTGTTAGTTTTATAGGTTGATTCTGGAAGCTCGTCTATAAATCTTTTTTTTCCTATTTCATCTGCTTTTGAATAAAGAAGTAGAACATCAGATTTTAGTCCGTCTCTTCCTGCCCGTCCTATCTCTTGGGTGTAATTTTCTAAGGTTTTTGGCATGGAGGTATGGACAACAAAACGGATATTTGATTTATCAATTCCCATCCCAAAAGCGATGGTTGCAACGATAATTTTCACCTCTTCGTTTTTAAACTTTGAAAAAATCCCATCTCTTGTAGTTGCTGGAAGTCCAGCGTGGTAAGCTAAAGTATCAAAGCCTTGCTTTTCAAGAGTTTCTGATAACTGTTCTGTCTCTTTTCTAGTAAAGCAATAGATAATCCCACACTCATCTTCATGGGTTCTTAAAAACTCTTCAATTTGTCCAAGACCATTTCCCACTCTTTTTTGAGATCTAACAATAAGATTGTCTCTTTTCATTGTTGTTTTTAAGACTTCTGTTTTAATTGAGAGAGTTTTTAGTATGTCTTCTTCAACAGATTTTGTCGCAGTTGCTGTAAAGGCTGTAATTGGAATGGTTGGAAAATAATCTTTTAAAAATTTCAGCTTTCTATAATCATCACGGAACTCATGTCCCCACTCACTAACACAATGGGCTTCATCAATTACAAAAAAATTGATATTAGTTTTTCTAAGATTGTTTAAAAAATACTCTGAGGTAAATCTCTCAGGGGCAATATATAAAAATTTTAGTTTTCCCTCTAATAGATCTTCGTAAGTTTTATCATTTTCCTCATTTGTATTGATTGAGCTAATCATTCCACAAGAGATATTGTTAACTTGTAGATTGGTAATTTGATCTTGCATTAAAGCTATTAGTGGAGAGATGACAACTGTTGTGCCTTCCATCATCAAAGTTGGAAGTTGATAAATAAGGGATTTTCCGCTTCCTGTTGGAAGGATTGTAAGAAGATCTTGTTTCTCTAAGATCTTATCAATTGCTTTTTCTTGGATTCCCCTAAAAGAGGAGAACCCAAAAACTTTTTTTAAAACTTCTTTTTTTGTCAATTAGTACGCTGCTGTTAGAAGTTTATACCATCTTCTACCATCAACTTTAACTTCCATCTCAACCTGGCAAAGACCATCACTATATTGAGTTTCCATGACTTCTGCACCTCTTACGATACTTCTAAGTCTTGTTCTAAGAACAGAAGATTGGATCACCGCGTCTCTTACTGTATCTTTTGCTTCAATTTCTAAACCATGGAGTTTCTCTCCAAGCTGTCTGTACGCATCTAAGATTGCAGATCTTTTTGCTAGTGCAATTGCTTGGGCTTTTGATTGTGTACCTTCTGGTGCAACACCTAAACCAATTGCTCTTAAAGTGATAATATTTGTTGGTTTTAATGTTGGTGCATTTGGAATTAGAAACTCATCTGTTTCCATTTCATCTTCTTCAATCATTGGCATTTCAATACTGTTTTTCTTCACAACACTAAAAGTTGATTTTTGTTGAGGAGCAATCTCTTCAACAGTAATTGAAGGAGCTTCAGCAAGTACAAAACTCTCTATTGCAAATACAGAGAATAGTAAAAGTGAAAGTTTTTTGCTTATTTTATTCATTGGTTTGGTCCTAATTTGGTTTAGTTGCTAAGTTTACTATCGGACGATTAGGTATAATTTTTTAATTATTTTACTTAGGATTATGAAAATTGCTTAAGATTTTGGTACTTGAAGATGATGAACTTTTTGCAGGAACCCTCAAAGACTTCCTTGAAGAAGAAGAGTTTAATGTAACAGTTGTCCACACAGGAGAAGATGCTGAGGATAAAGCTTATGAAGAAAACTTTGATCTTTTTATTTTAGATATTAACCTTCCTGGAATTAGTGGTTTTGATGTAACTAAAACCATTAGAGAAAACAAAAAAGAGAAGCCTATTTTATTTCTTACCTCAGCAAGGGATAAAGAGACACTTTTAAAATCCTTTGAGATAGGTGGAGATGAGTTTTTGACAAAGCCTGTTGATTTTGATGAACTTCTAGTTCGTATCCACGCTCTTTTAAGAAGAAGTAAAAAAAGCGGCAAACTAAAACTTTTTGATGGTTTTACCTTTGATATGACCCAATCTACCCTTTATAAAGATGAAAAAATTGTAGAAATTGGAAATAAAAGTGCCACACTTCTTAGACTCTTTTTGGAAAACAGTGATAAGGTCGTTACCAAAAACATGATTGAAGAAGAACTCTATTCTGGACAAGAGTATAGCGAGGGCTCTGTAAGAGTTTATGTTACAGGAATCAATAACGCCTTTGGAAAAAAAGTAATCACAAATGTCCGAGGGGTAGGATACAAATTTGAAAAATAGTGAACATGAATTAATAGTTAGTACGCTGATTCTCTTTCTTTTTTGCAACTTGATCATTTTCTTTTTTATCCTTGAAACACTACGTTTTTTAGGATTCACACCAGAGAATCTAATGATTGCTATGGGACTTGCTCTTATTATCGCAGGAGGTTTTGGATACTTAATCGCTAAACACGCTATTGCCTTTTCTGTCTCTACCCATATGATGCTAAGAAAACTAACAAAAAATATTCTTCATGAATTAAATATCCCAGTCTCAACTATTAAAGGAAATGTCCATCTTTTAAAAAGAAAAGAGGAGAATGAAACCTCTTTAAAAAGGCTGGAGAGAATCGAAAAGGCCAGTGACTCTTTGATTGAACTTTATGAGGAGTTGGAGTATGTCATTAAAAAAGAGATTAAAGCTGTTGAAAAAGAAGAGATAGATTTGGATAAGTTTATAGAAGAAAGGGTTGAACTTTTTGATGGGGTTAATGAAGAGATTGAAATCATAAAAGATCTTGAACCAACAACAATAACAACAGATCTTCAAGGGCTAAAACATGCTGTTGATAATCTTATTTCCAATGCTATTAAATATAATAACAACAAAGGATCTGTGATTATCACTCTCAAAGATAAAAAACTCTTTATTCAAGATAGTGGTATTGGAATTGAAGCAGATAAGATTGCCTATATTTTCAATAGATACTACCAAGAAGACAAGACAAAACAAGGAGAAGGAATTGGACTTAGTCTTGTAAAATCTTTTTGTGATGAAAATAAAGTAGAGATAAAAATAGTCTCAAATAAAGAGAGTGGGACAACCTTTATACTGGACTTTTCTACTGTTTTGTAATATTTTCTTGAACTTTTATATACTCAATGATTTTTGAAGGATCAATAGGTTTATCAAAGCATTTAATATTAATAAGCTCCAATTTCTCTCTTACTTCCAAATCATCTCCATAAGAACTCACCGCAATAAAAAGCGTTGGTGTTTTTGCAACTTTTTTCGCATAAGAGATAAGCTCAAACCCATCAATATCAGGCATAATAAGATCTGTAACAACCACATCAAAATCAATATCTTCCAATAATAACTTTGCTTCATTGGCACTATATGCCTTATAACAGGTTTGAAATTGATGTCTAAAGATTCTATGAAGATTATCAGTAATTGATACATCATCATCGACAACTAGAATGGCTTTTTCTATTTTCCTTGTCTCTTTATAAACTTCAATATTAAACTCTAATCCATCTTGGTGATTTTTACAACTTAGCTTTCCACCTATACTCTCTTCTATAATTAACTTAGAAATATAAAGTCCAATACCAGTTCCTTCTTCTTTTGTAGTAAAGTGAGGCTTAAAAATATTGTCTAAAACCTTTTGAGATTTTATTCCTTCACCATTATCTTTAATCACTATAGAGATCCTATCAAAATGTTCAGCGACATTTATATTAATAAACCCTTTATATGAAGGATCATCTTCCATTAAAGAGACAATGGCATCTTTAGCATTGTTGATGATATTAATGAGAACTTGTTTAAATTCATTTTCATTTTTTACAATGGAAATATCATCACCTGAAACTTCTACATGAATTCTCTTTTTTACCAATTGAGGTTTTAATATCTCTAATACTTTTTCAATAGAGTTTCTAATACCAAATGTTGTTTTTATCTTATTAGGAGAGAAAAAGTTTTTAAAGTCATTTATTGTATCTGTCATAAAACGGATTTTTTCTTCTATTTTTCCCTCATATCTGTTAATGTAAGTCTCGTCTAGTTCTCCATCTTCATAGGCAAATTGAAGAGTCTGAGCTTGTAAAGAGATGGCATTTAAAGGCTGTTTCCATTGATGGGCAATAGCTCCTATCATCTCACCCATTGCTGCCATTTTAGATTGTTGGATCATTAGCTTCTCCTGATCCATTCGTTTCTCTAACTCATTCTTAATTCTATTTTCTAAAGTATTTTTATAAGTTTCAAGATCTGTTATATCTGTTAATGTGATAACGTATAACTCTTTATTTTCTTGATGAACTTTAGAAGCTGATATACTAAAATAAAAAATAAATTCTGAAAGCTCTACTGCTACTTTATAGTCATTTGACTCTGTTATTTTTTCAATCCAAGAATCATTTTCTACATCATCTTCTGTAATATAGTTTTTTCTATGGACATTGATAAAAGTATTACAGACACAACCATATTTTTCTTTAAACTCTTGAGTGTTTCTTACATCAATAAAATATTCAAAAAGAGTATTATTTGTGTGACGTATCTCTTTTCCATCTGACAAAATAATAATACTTCTAGAGGAGTTTAAAATGTCATAAAGATACTCTTCATTATGTTGTTGAATAACAGCCATTCTTTTTATCTCACTAATATCTTTAAAAGTTACAATAAAATAAGAGATTTCATCTTGATTAAAAACTTCCTTTATAGAGGATTCAAACCAAGCTACATCATGTTTTTCTCTAACAATTCCTAAAACTTTACAGAAGTGTTGATGTGGGTTTTTAATCCCTAAGATCCCTGGGTGTTCGTCTAATGATATTTTCTGATTATCTTCATTTATAGTATTTAAATTAAGGTTTTCATAGGAAATATTTAATAGTTTCTCTTTACTTGATTGTAAAATTTTTACCATTGTGTCATTAATCTGGATAATCTTTCCTAGAGAATCAAGAATTATAATGCCATCAGAAATAGAGTTATAGATGGTTTCAAATATATTTTTTTCACCTGAAGTTAAAGAAGGTATTGCCAAAAAATCTCCCTGTAACTGTTTCCTACAGAGAGATTATAGCATGTTTATATTATTCTACAGTAACACTTTTTGCAAGGTTTCTAGGCAATTTATTATTAATTGTCTCCTTTTTCCTGAGCAAAGCATCAGAAAAAATTCCTCTCACTAAAGCTACTGCTTTGCAGAGAGTCAATATGCCTATTCTACAGTAACACTTTTTGCAAGGTTTCTAGGCATATCGACGTCATTTCCAAGTCTGATTGAGATCTCCATAGAAAGGATTTGAACAACAATCATCATCTCAAAAAATTCCAACATTGGATGGTTAGTTTTAGCTGTTTTAATCAAGTCATCAGCCAAATCAAAATCAGTAGGAGTAATTGCACATATTGTACTATCTCTTGCACTTAACTCTTCCACGTTGCTTCTTGTTTTGTCATATAACAGAGTTTCAGGCATAAGAGCAATTGTAAAAAGTTCGCTATCCACTAAGGCAATAGGTCCATGTTTCATCTCGCCACTTGGGTAACCTTCTGCATGAAGATAGCTGATCTCTTTTAGTTTTAAGGCACCCTCTAATGCAAGTGGAAAGAAGAGATCTCTTCCAATAAAGAAGAAACCATGCCCATGTAAGTATCTCTTAGAGAGTCTATGAATCCTGTTTCTTAGGTTTTCATCAACTTTTGTTACATCTTTGATTTTTCCAATTGCTTTAATCTCTTTTTTTAGATCTTCTAAGCTGATTCTATTTTTCACTTGCCCAACATAAAGAGCTAAAAGCCAAAGAACTGTTACTTGTGCAGAAAAAGCTTTTGTTGAAGCAACACCTTTTTCAATTCCAGCACGTGTTAGAAGTGTCGCATCTGATTCTCTAACAATTGAACTGTTATCAACATTGCAAATAGCCAGAGTCTTAAGTCCTGCTTTTTTTGCCATTTTTAGAGCCTCTAAAGTATCTGCTGTCTCACCACTTTGGCTAATAACGACAAATAGTTCATTTTGTCTAAGAACAGGATCTTTATATCTAAACTCACTGGCAATCTCAACTGTTGTTTTCACTTTAGCAAGTCTTCCAAAAAGATAACTGGCAGTAAGCCCTGCGTGATAACTTGTCCCACATGCACAGATTGTTATATCTTCAATTCCAACAAAAAAGTCATCATCAATCTCATCAAATAGGACTTTTTCAGAATCTACTCTTCCTAAAATGGTGTCATTTAATACATTTGTTTGCTCATAGATCTCTTTTTCCATAAAGAAAGTAAAGCCTTCTTTTTGAGCTGTAAATTTACTTGTTGCTAAAGCTTTTTTTACAAATGTAGTCTCTTGCCCATTTTCAAAAACTTTGATTTCATCTATGGTTACATAACCATATGTATTATCTTCTAAGTAAATTGCTTCACTTGCTAGACCAATTAAAGGAGCGTCAGAAGAAGCAAAGAAAACTTCACCTTTTTCAGTTCCAATTTGAAGAGGAGAACCTTTTTTAGCAAAGAAAATCTTTCCATCATCTTTTTCAGTTATAAGCAAAATAGCGTAAGCTCCATCAACACTCTCAATCACTTTTTCAAATGCCTGAAAGCTATCTTTTGTCTCTTCAAAAAACTTATCAAAAAGATGAACCATTACCTCTGTATCTGTTTGGCTTAAAAATTTATTTTCAGAAAACTCTTTTTTTAGCTCTCCATAGTTTTCAATAATCCCATTATGAACAACATGGGCATTCATGGAGCTATGAGGGTGAGCATTTAGCTCTGTTGGTTTTCCATGGGTTGCCCATCTTGTGTGCCCAATTCCCACACCAAACTCTTTTGTTTCAAAATTTTCTGTTTTGTCTCTTAAATTTACCAGTTTCCCAACTGCTTTAAAAGCGTGAATTCCATCTTTTTCTTGTACAGCAATACCAGCAGAGTCATATCCTCAGATCG
>JAOXRY010000063.1 GCA_025800305.1 Campylobacterales bacterium
ACTATTGGATTTATGATTCAACGAACCAGAATATTAAACAAGTAAGTATCGGTGGTATTACAGCAGGAGGGTTATTAGATATGAATGGTGTAAGAATGGGATCTAGTACAAAATTAGCTACAAGCCCTACAATAGCAGAAATCACTCAATCAATTTGTCCTTAGTTTTACTATCTTAAATCTGGTATCATTTTTTTCAATGGATGTAAAAAATGATACTCAGGACATATATATACATATCTCTCAGAAGTTAAAACTGGGAGAACTTATCTCTTCTCAACCTGTCCAAACTCTTTGGGGTGGTTATGGAGAGATAGTCCGTTTACATTTTTCACAAAAAACTATTATTGTTAAACATATCCAACATCCAAAAGGATGGGCTACAGATCTTTCCCATCAACGGAAATTGAGATCTTTTCAAGTTGAAGTAAATTGGTATGAGAATTTTTCAAAAATAAGAGATGACAATTGTCCAATGGCTTTAGGTCTTAGATCTTTTTATGATGAAGAACAGTGTTTTATTATTATGGAAGATCTTGGTCAGTTAGGCTTTACTAAGGTTGTGAAAGAAGCAGATGAGGGTCATTTAAAGGCTTCTATTTCTTGGCTTGGTAATTTTCATGGGAAGTATATGGGGGTTAGAAGTGATAAGATCTGGAAGATTGGAACTTATTGGCATTTAGAAACAAGACCAGATGAGTTTGAGGCAATGGAAGATCTTAGGTTAAAGAGTTTTGGAAAAAAAATAGATGAAGTTTTAAATAGTTGTCAATATCAAACCATTGTCCATGGCGATGGAAAACTTGCTAATTTTTGTTTCAATGAAGAGGGGACAAAAGCTTCTGCTGTTGATTTTCAATATGTTGGTCATGGATGTGGTATGAAAGATCTCATGCTTTTTATCAGCAGTAGTGTCAAGCCTAATCAGTGTAAAGAGAAAGAGAGACGGTTAGTTGATTTTTATTTTGATTGTCTTGAAAAGGCTTTAAAATATTATCATCCTCAATTAAATTTTCAAGAGATAGAGAAAGAGTGGAGATCTCTTTATTATGTTGCTTGGGCTGATTTTCTTAGGTTTTTAAAAGGGTGGAGTCCTGACCATTGGAAGATAAATGATTATAGTGAAAGTTGTTGTGAAAAAGGATTGGAAAACTTGTTCTAAGATAAGTTTTCTGGTGATAAACAAAGTTTAAAAAGAGTATATTATTTATATGGATTTAAATTTAAACCAAGAAAAACACTTTGCTTTAAGAAACTCATTATTATTTATAATTGTATCAACATTGGCAGTGGGAAAAGAGTTGATAACTCCAATTCCTCTTCAGCCTGTTTATAATCTTGAAAAAGCCAAGTTAGGTAAGAAACTTTTTTTTGAGACTAGACTTTCAAAAGACAATACTATCTCTTGTGGAACTTGTCACAATCTATATGATGGTGGTGATGATAACTTGAAATTTTCTTTTGGTATTAATGGACAAAAAGGAAGTCTTAACTCTCCTACTGTTTTAAATTCTGTGTATAATTTTAGACAATTTTGGAATGGAAGAGCAAGAACTTTACAAGAACAGGCAAAAGAGCCTATTGAAAATCCTGTAGAAATGGGATACGATTTAACAGAGGTTGTGAAAGTTTTAAAAAAAGATTCTAACTATGAAAAATACTTTTCTAAAGCTTATAGCAATGGAGTTACAGAGGATAATATTGTAGATGCAATAGCAGAGTTTGAAAAGACATTAATCACTCCTAATAGTCCTTTTGATAAGTATTTAAGAGGAGAGAAAAAAGCTATAACAGAAGATGAAAAACAAGGATATCTTCTTTTTAATACTAAGGGGTGTATCTCTTGTCATAATGGAGTGAATGTTGGTGGAACACTGTATTCTAAGCTAGGGATGATTAATAATACAGATTCAAGATATAAAGGGCTTTTTGAATTAACTAATGATAAAGAGGATGAATATTTTTTTAAAGTACCAACTTTACGAAATATAGAAAAAACTGCTCCATATTTTCACGATGGAAGGGCAGAGACTTTAGAGGAGGCTGTAAATATTATGGCTGACAAACAGCTAGGAATCCATCTTTCAAAAAAAGAAGTAAAGCAGATTATTGAATTTTTACATACATTATCAGGGGAACTAACAATCATCGATGAGTAGACTAAAAAACACAAGACTTTATACCTATACGATTATCTTTTTAGGGATCTCTTTTATAGGGCTTTCTTACTTTTTAACCTATACCAATCAAGAAGAACAGAGGTTTTTAAAACATAGTGAAAAGATCCAAAGTCTAGGAACTTTAAACAGTAAAATTGATGGCTTTCTATTACGAAGATTTGAATATTTTCTTTTTGAAGAGATTAATCAAGATATGAACTCTTTTTTAGAAAAAAGTAAAGATCTAATAAAAGATGGCAAAAACAATAATATGCCATCTAACTACATTAAAAGCCTTGAACAGATCAAAGAAAAATTCTTGAAAAAAGAGCTTTTAGTTGAGAGAATCAAAAGTAAAAAAGCTTTTGAATCAGAACTATTTTCTTTCATATTTGATACAAAAAATAGCCAGTTTCAAAGATTAAGTAAAAAAGAACAAGAGGATATTAATCTTATACGTGTTCAGTTAATCCAGTATGGACTTTATAATCTTGAACAGATGAACTCTTATATTGAAAAGATTGAAAAAAAAGTAAAAAAATCTAAATATTCTGACTATTTTTTTAAAAGAGCAAAACTGTTTGGAATTATTCTTCTAAAAGAGAAAAAAGCGATAGATAAGGTTGGAAAAATTCAACTTGACTCTTTTATTGATAGGTCAATAGTAATTCTCCATAAGAACATAGAAAATGGTAGAAATACAAATCTAATAATAAAGGCTATTTTATTTTTTATTATCTTTTTATTGATTGTTTTTATAGTACAACTCTATGGAAGTTTAAAAAGAAATAAAGATGAACTTTTTGCCTTTCAACAAGCAGTAAATGATAGTTATAACTCTGTAATTATTACTGATGTTGATAGAAATATTGTTTTTGTAAATAATCAGTTTGAAAAAAATTCTGGATACTCTTTAAAAGAAGTCTTTGGAAGAAATCCAAGGTTTTTAAGTTCTGAAACTCAAGATGAGTCTTTTTATAAAGAGATGAACACTGTTATTAGTAGTGGAAAAACTTGGTATGGTCAGTTTATCAATAGAGATAAAAACGGAGAACTTTTCTATGAAAATACTACTATTAGCCCAATTATAGTTGATGATGAAATCACAGGATATCTTGCTATAAAACTTGATGTGACAAAAGATGTGACATATGAAGAAGAGTTATTAAAAGTAAATAATAGTCTGGAAGAAAAAGTAGAAGAAAAAACAGAAAAACTCAATGCTTTAAATAAAGATCTTGAAAAAAGAATTGAAGAAGAGGTGAAAAGAAATAGAGAAAATGAGATACACATTTTAGAACAGTCTAAAATGGCTTCAATTGGGGAGGTGATGACAAATATTGCCCACCATTGGAGACAGCCTCTTAATGTGTTAGTTTTACAAAAAGATCTACTGGTTGATTATTATCAATGCAATGAACTGACAGATGTTTTTATTGAGAGTTATTCCAATGTAATTGATGAAAAGATTGGTTATTTAAGTGAAACAATTGATATGTTTAGCGAGTTTACTACAAGTAAAAAAATAAAGAGAAAAACCAATCTATCTAAAGTTGTTGAGACAACA
The DNA here is from genome assembly GCA_025800305.1 of Campylobacterales bacterium. Lineage (GTDB taxonomy): Bacteria > Campylobacterota > Campylobacteria > Campylobacterales > SZUA-545 > JAOXRY01. The sequence continues at coordinate 3,726 of JAOXRY010000063.1, forward strand.
CTTCATGTTGTTTCTTCAACGATGGAAAGTGAAGAGATTGATATCATTGATAATACTTCCCATGAGTTAATAGAAGTGGACTTGATAGAAGGTGAACTTCCTCAAGTTTTAATTAATATTCTTAACAATTCAAAAGAGATCTTATTGGAGAGAAAAATTCCAGCTCCTTGGATAAAGATAGATATTGAGAAAAAAGAGGATTTGGTAATATTAACTATTGAAGATAATGGACAAGGTATTGAACAGAAAGTTTTTTCAAAGATCTTTGAACCTTATATAACTACCAAGTTCAAATCTCAAGGAACAGGACTAGGACTTCATCTAAGTTATAACATTGTTGTAAAGAATCTTGGAGGAAAGCTATATGGAAAAAATACAAAAGAGGGAGCGAAATTTTTTATTGAACTTCCTTTAAATTAATTTATCAGTTGGTTCTCTTTTTCTCTGCTCTTTTTCTTATAGCTTCGCGGATCATTTTCATGTTTTTTTGTGCATTTTTAGCAGCTTCTTCTGTCTCTTTTAATCTTTTGATTCTATCTTGGATAGCACTATTATCTCGAAAGTCTTTTCTTTTGTGAAAATCAACGTTAAGAAGCTTTGTAATAAGGTAAACAACAATTCCAACAATAGCTAGTTCAGCTAGAATAGGGGTGTTTGTTAATATTTCTATTATTATTTCTGTAGAACCAAAGTCATCCATGTAAAGACCTCACTTTGCTTTTAATAATATTTTACACAATAGATTATATTTTGTAAAGTGGTCAAATTACTATATACTTCTTTTTCAAAATTAAAAAGGGGAAGTCTTGAAAAAAGATTTGGTTTATCTTATACAAACAGATACAACTGTAGGATTGGTTTGCAAAGATTTTAAAAAGCTAAATAAAATAAAAAAAAGACCCTTAGAAACAAAGACTTTAATGACAGTTGGATCTTTTAAAGATCTAAAAAAAGAGACAAGAGTTCCCAAAGAGTTTAAAAAACAAGTACGTAGATCTAAAAAAACAACTTATATCTATCCAAATAATGCCTATCGTGTGGTATCTAAAGATTCGTCTTATAGAGATCTTTTAAAACAAGAAGGAGGGCTCTATTCAACAAGTGCCAATGAAACAGGGCAAGGCTTTGATAAAAAGTGGGCAGAAGAGATGGCTGATGTTATTATAGAAGATAAAAAAGGATTAGTAGAAAATAGTGGCTCGAAAATCTACCGACTTAGAAAGAATAAAATTAAAAAAATTCGATGAGTGATTTTCAAGACTTTTTACAAGCTAAAGGTGCTGAATATGCTCCTTTTGACCCAGACAGATTTCCAAAAATATACAGCAAGATAAAAGATAAGATCCAAAAACCTTTTACAATCCAGCTTCGTGGAACCAATGGAAAAGGAACAACAGGAAGATTTATCGCCAGTTATTTAGAGTCTAAAAATAAAACTGTTGTTCACTTTACCTCTCCTCATATTAAAGATATTAATGAGAGATTTTGGAAAAATGGCAAGTTAATTTCCAATAAAGAACTAGATCTTATCCACCAAGAGATATTAAAGTTGCTAGATAGGAAAGATCTACAAGAGATGAGTTATTTTGAATACCTTAATGTTGTAGCTGTTTTATTTGCCAGTGGATGTGAGTATCTTGTTTTGGAAGCAGGTCTTGGAGGAGAGTTTGATTCAACAACTTCTTGTGAGGCAGATCTTGTTGTTCTTACAAAAATTGGATTGGATCATCAAGAGTTTTTAGGAAGTTCTATAGCAGAAATAACCCAGACAAAAAGTAACAAAATTAGTAGTAAAACTATTGTTGGTAGGCAAAAAGAGAGTGTTTTAAAACTACTTAGAACCAAATTAAACGACGCTGTGTTTGTTGAAGATAAAAACTATAAAAAAGAGGATTTTTCAAAAGAAGATGAGGGAAGTTTTTTAAGTGAAAATCGTATGACAGCTTTTTTAGTTCTTAAAGAGCTGGGATTTGAATTGTCTCCACAAGAAATTAAGAAGTCAGATCTAAAAGGGAGGCTTTCTAAGGTTGGGTCTAATGTTTATGTTGATGTTGGACACAATATTGATGGTGCTCAAGAAATTAATAACACTTTTGTGGGAAAAAAAGTTGTTTTAGTGTACAATTCATTTAAAGAAAAAGATTATTTTGAGGTACTAAAAACCTTAAAACCTATTGTGACGAAGGTTCTTTATCTACCTGTTGATGATATTAGAATAGCTAATAAGCAAGAGATATATGATAGTTGTAAGAAACTAGATCTGTCTATTGAAACTTTTAAAAATATTGAAAAGAAGAATACTTATCTTGTTTTTGGTTCTTTTTCAACAGTGAAAACATTTTTAGATTATTGGGAGAAATTATAAAAGATCAAACTGTCATAACCATTACCAATATTAAAGGCTCAAGAAGCTACACCATCGATCAGGTAGTAAAAAAATATATTAGATATATTCTATCTTTTGCCATGGCATTTTTTATTTTGAGTATGTTTGTAATCTATTTTTTAGTAGGTGAAAAAGAGGCATATGATAATTTAAAAACGAAATATAAAGATCTTATTATGACTAACTCAGATCTTGAGATCTCTATTAATCGTAAAAAGAATGAATTAGAAACAATTACATCAAAAATTGAAACAATTGAAACTATGGTTGGAATAAAGGCCATGGATAATCTTGAAAATGAACAAAGATTAGATGTTGCAGCAATCTCTGCAAAAGAGAGAATGTTGATGTTTAGAAACATTCCAAGTGGAAAACCTCTTGATAAAATTGTAATTACTTCAAAATACGGATGGAGAGAGAATCCTTTAAGGCCTGGAAGAAGAGAATTTCATCCAGGAATTGATTTGAGAGCTCCTGTTGGAACACCTGTTTATGCTACTGCTGATGGTATTGTAAAACAGTCACGTGTTCATAATAAATGGAATAGAAAAGGTTATGGTAAACTTCTGATAATTGATCACAATTTAGGATTTGAGACATTATATGGTCATCTAAATAAAATTGTTGTAAAAGCTGGTCAGTTTGTAAAAAAAGGTGATGTTGTAGCATATACGGGAAATACTGGGTTTTCTAGTGGTCCACATCTTCATTATGAAGTTCGTTATATAATGATGACATTAGAACCTATAAATTTTATATATTGGTCACATAAAAACTATGATGCTATCTTCCAAAAAGAGAAGAGAGCAAGATGGAAATCTTTAACTAAGGGAATAAAATGGCAGTCGATACTTCTGGAACAACAGTCATCGCCGAAGGAACAAAAATAAATGGTAAGGTTGAAGTAGAAGTAAAACTTCATGTTGATGGAAACATCGAAGGTACTATTGAGTCTTCAAACGTTGTAATTATTGGAGCAAAAGGTCTTATTAAAGGCGAAGTTTTTGCAGAGAAGCTAGTTGTTAGCGGAGAGTTTGAAGGAAATGCAGACTGTAAAGATATTGAGATCTTAACAGGTGGTAAGATTGTTGGTGATATTGCCAGTTCTAATCTTGTAATTGAGTCTCAAGGTTTCTTTGAAGGAACTAGTAAAGTTAGAGTTGATAGTACACAACAAAGCTAAGATTGAGTTTATCCTACC
>JAOXRY010000054.1 GCA_025800305.1 Campylobacterales bacterium
CACTGGTAAAGATCTCTAGAAGCATCGAGTGTTCAACTCTTCCATCAATAATATGAGCTTTTGCCACCCCATTTTCAGTAGCATTTGTACAAGCCTCAACCTTTGGTATCATTCCGCCATGAATTATACCCTTTTCTTTTAAATCCTCTATCTCTTGATATGTCAGTGTTGATAGGAGTTTTTTATTGTCATCTAAAACCCCAACAATATCTGTTAAAAAGATAACTTTTTTAGCTTTTAATGCCACAGCAATTTCACTAGCCATTGTGTCTGCATTGATGTTAAATCCAGGCTCACCAATTTCACTAGAAGCTGCAATTGGAGCAATTACTGGAATAAACTTATCATCAATTAGTTTTTGAATCACTTTTGCATTGATATCTGTAATTTTCCCTGTATATCCTAGCTCTTCTTTTAAAGGTTCTGCCATTACACAGTTGGCATCTTTCCCACTAATACCTATCGCTTTAGCTCCATGATGATTGATAAGTGAGACAATCTCATTGTTTATTTCACCACTAAGAACCATTTCTGCAATTCTCATAGACTCTTTTGATGTAACCCTTACACCATCTCTAAACTCTGTTTCAACTTGCAAATCCTTGTGAAGATTGGTGATGTTTTTCCCCCCACCATGAACAACAACAGGTTTGATACCTACTAAATACAGAAGTAAGATATCCTCTGCAAATTTCGCTTTTAGTTTTGGATCTTCTTGAGCTGAACCACCATATTTGATAACAACTGTTTCACCAAAAAATTGCTTGATAAAAGGGATAGCGTCAAGAAGGGTTTCGACGGTTTTTGTTTTTTTCTGCATTTATATTTCTTTGATTTTAAATAAAGTCTTTATTATATAATGTTCATTATGAATTTAAAAAATAGCAACAAGGTTGCGTGAGCACTCTGCTGAAGAGTCGTTTTTTGAACTTGTTCGAAAAAGGAAATAATAGTTGAAGATTTTAATTGCAATTTCAGGTGGTAGTGGTGTTGAACTAGGTTTAAAAGCCTATGAAAATTTACCAGAAAATGTTGAAAAACATTTAGTAGTTTCAGACAATGCTAAAGTTGTCGCCAGTAAAGAGAGTGGCAAGAACATATTTAAAAACAGTGAGTTCTGGGAGAAACCAGCCAGTGGTTCATATGGTATGGATGCTATGCTTATTGCTCCTTGCAGTATGAACACCTTGGCAAAAATTGCTTGTGGTATTCAAGATAATCTTATTACAAGATCTGCAGCTGTTATGATAAAAGAGAAAAAAAAGCTTGTCATAGCTCCAAGAGAGATGCCTTTTGATTCTATTGCTTTGGAAAATATGTTAAAACTATCAAACCTTGGAGTGGTCATAGCCCCTCCAGTTTTAGCCTACTACTCGGATAATAATAATTTAGATGATATGGAAAACTTTCTTGTTGGAAAGTGGTTTGATTTTCTTGGAATTGAAAATACTCTATTTAAAAGATGGAATGGTTAAAGAACCTTCCCAGCCAAATAGCCACTAGAAAAAGCCCACTGAAGATTATACCCTCCACAAGGACCATCAAGATCTACAACCTCTCCGCAAAAGTAAATCCCCTTAACTAGTTTACTCTCCATAGTCTCAGGTCTAATCTCTTTAAGTGAAATTCCCCCTCGTGTAATCATCGCTTTTTCAAAACCTTGATGATTTATGATTGTCAAAGGTGTCCAAGCAAGATTTTTAATAAGTTTGCCCCTTACTTCTCCTAAGAGTTTGCTAAATTTTGTTTCATTATCAGCTCCAGAAAGTTTACAGATCTCTAAACTAAGATCTTTAGGAAGAAGTGTCTGGACAAACTCCAAAACACTAAGGGAAGGATCTAATGATTTAAAATGTCTGTAGATCTCATCTTCGTTCATCCCTTTTGTCATATTTATAAGAAGAGGAACATCTCCATATTTTTCCAAAAGAGGCGTAATCTCTCTGGCAAAATCCAAAACAATAGGACCACGAATACCATCTTTTGTAAATATAAGATCTCCAACAGCTTTTAACTTCTTATGTTTTTTAAGATCTACCTTTATTGTCGCATTTCCAATAGTATCAGCTCTACACTCTCCAACCCATTTCTCCTTAGAAACAAGAGGTGTCATAGCAGGATAGAGATCTGTAACCTTATGTTCCAACTCTTTGGCGAAAAAGAACCCATCTCCTGTTGTCCCAAGAGCTGGATATCCAAGACCACCAGTTGCGATAATCACATTCTCAGATCTAAAAGTATCTGTCTGGGTCGTAACACTCTTCCACTCACCAACTTCCAAAGATCTAACATCTTGATTTGTCCTAACTTCCACCTCAAGATTTTCAAGCTCCCTTACCATCCCATCAATAATAGACTGGGAATTATGAGTCTTAGGAAAAACATGAAAACCATCAGGAATATGAGTCTCCACTCCAATAGAACCAAAGAACTCCAAAAGATCTCTATGATCAAAACTCCTAAGAGCATTCATCATAAACTTCCCATTTCTCCCAAAACTCTCCATAAACTTCTCATTGTCCAAAGTATTGGTCAAATTACACCGACCACCACCAGTAGCCTTTAGTTTTGCCCCGACCTTAGAAAGCTTCTCCAAAAGAAGAACCTTCTTCCCCTCTCTTCCAGCAATAATAGAAGCCATCATCCCACCAGCTCCAGCACCGATGATAATTACATCATAGACCATTTACAAACTTGTACATAATAATAGATGAAGCAACCCCAACATTAAAACTCCTCACCCCCTCAGCCATCTCAATAGTAACAATCTCATCACAAACATCAATAACTTCCTGTGAAAGCCCATGTCCTTCATGCCCCATAAGAATCACCCACTTATCACCTACTTCAACCTTTGAAAGAGGAGTAGAATCAGCGGTCACCTCTGCTCCATAGATCTTATATCCTCTTTTTTTAAGCTCCTCAATAGTTTTAAAAATATCATCATAGATAGAGTATTTCAGCTTACTAATATGCCCCATAGAAACCCGAAGAGATCTCCTTCCATAAGGATGAGGTGCAAGACGCGGAAGCAAATAGGAATCAACCCCAATCCCAGCACAACTTCTAGCAATAGAACCAATATTCTCAGAAGAAGTAATATTATCAACCATCAAGATCCTATCTCCCAGATCTTCCAAGTCTGTAGGACTAGGACGAATCCCATGAGCCATAACATTATGATGGATCTTATGTCCCACAATATTTTCCATGAGAATCTTATCTGCCACATAAAGTTTTTCAATATTTTTTTTTGCTATCAGATCTTTAAACTCATCATAATAATCCTGTGTTGCAAAAATGCTTTTGAATTTTATATCTGTTTCTAAGAGGGTGTTTACTACTTTTGGGCTATCGGCAATGAAACTGCTGTCTTTTGTGAAGTGGTTGTCTCTTAGGGTTTTGTAGATCTCTAGTTCTGGGGTGGTTAGATCTTTTATTTCTGTTAGATTCATGGGGTGGATTATAACATTTCAAAAAGAAGGTGGTCGCAAAATGCGACCAGTTTAAAACTTCATTACAATTTGCAATGTTTTAAATAAAACATATTTTGTTTTTATAAACTTAACATTGACAAAAAACAACAACTACAATAAAATACATTGTATATATGATTGGACAATCTAAAGATGATTAGAAACAAGACAGTTAGATACAGTTTAGAAAAAAATGAGATTCTAAAAGAAGATAGAGGTGTTAGTTTTGAAGATATTATATTGGCAATAGAAAGTGGAAACCTATTGGATGATATAAAACATCCTAACAGTGATAAATACCCCAATCAAAATATATTTATTATTTTGGTCAAGGTTAAAGATTATGTTTATTTAATTCCATATGTTGAAGATGAAGAACATATTTTTCTAAAAACAATAATTCCATCAAGACAGATGAACAAAAAGTATAACAAAGGAAAAAGTGATGGCTAATTTAGATGAATACGAAAAAGACATATTAGAAAGCGTTGAAAATGACGAGTGGGAAAGCAAAGGTGATTTAGATAATAGATTAAAAGAATTACAAGCCTATGTAAAGAGCCAGAAAAAAAAAGCTATATCTTTAAGAGTAAATGAAAACGATATTTACGAGCTAAAAAAGAAAGCTTTAGAAAACTCTATTCCTTATCAGAATCTTATACAGATGTTGATCCATCAATTTGCTACTAATAAGATAAAGTTGAGTGTTTAGGAAATAAAGGTAAGAGTTGAAAGTTTATAAATATACTGATATTTTAAACTTCATTACAATTTGCAATATTTTAAATAAGAAGTTATCTAGAACTATAGAATAATTCTAAAAAATGAGGAATTAGTTTATGGAAAGTTTAATAGTAGGAAATGTAGAAAATAAGATTTTTATCATTAGAGGAATTCAGGTAATGATTGATAGAGATCTTGCAGAGCTTTATCAAGTGGAAACAAAAAGACTTAATGAACAAGTTAAAAGAAATATTGAAAGATTTCCTAGTGACTTTATGTTTGAACTTAGTGAAAAAGAGAAAGAAGAGGTGGTCGCAAAATGCGACCACCTTAAAGGACTTAAGTTTTCATCAACTCTGCCAAGAGTCTTTACAGAACAAGGTGTCTATATGTTAGCAACTATTTTAAAAAGCAAAATTGCTATAGAAGTAAATATCTCCATAATGAGAACATTCACAAAACTAAAAAATCAATCAGTTCCTTATTTTGATATTATCAAAAGGCTTGAGAAACTTGAAGCTAATGATAAAGAGACAAGAGAATTATTGAGTAAAGTTGTTCAAGTTGTTTCGGATATGCAGAGTATTCAGGATGAGGCTCGGGAGAATACTAGGAGGATTGGATTTGTGGAGTAATTTACTTATTAATCTGTCCTTTTACTTCGAGTAGCCTTTGTATATAGTCATTTTGTTTTTTTAATTCTTTGATAGTTTTATCTGATTTTTGATTCTGTATTTTGAGTTCTTCTACTAAGTTTTTCAAAATTTTATTATTGTTATTAGTTTCTAATGTTTGTCTGATTTCATTATGGTTTTCAGTATCTGATTTATCTTCTAATAAATATATAATAATGGATAAAAGAATACTAATAACTATACTAAAAATTAATGCTCTGTAATCACGAACTGAAGTTTTAGTATTATCCTCAATTTGATTTTGAATTATTTCATTTTGTTTTATTGAAATTTCATGTTGGATCTTCATCTTTTCATTTTGATCAATCATATATGCAGATATATTTTTTAAGTGTTCAATTTGTTTATCAGCTTTACCCATAAGAGTGTCTTCATATTTTGGTAGCTTAACAACTGGCATATCATTAAGGTTGATTTTAGGTATTTCAGATGTTATAGGTTTAAAGTTTAATGCATTTGTTTTTTCTACATTTTTTAAACTTTTGGATAAGGCTGTTGGTTGTATTAATTGTGTTTTAAAGAGATCTGTATTAATTGTAGAAGCTAATCCCAAGATACCACTTGCAGCACCTAATTTATTCTTATTTTTAAGTTGTTCAATAGTTTCGTCTAGTTGAGAAGTGTATACTTTATTAAGTGTATTAAAACTAGATAAACTATCAGCTCTTGAAATAGTTTCTCCTAGTATGTCAGTAGCTTTTATTGTTGTTGCATAGTCTGGTTTAATAAAAGATTCTGTTGCTAACTTCATTTTTTCTTGTAGGGATTTATAATCTTTATCATGGATGGAAGATAAAATAGGATCTGTATATTCTTTAAAAAGATCTTCATTTTTAAAAGTTGAATGTAATTCAGAACTTTCTAAAAGTTTTGAAATACCAGATATTCTATCTTCAATTCCTAAATTAGTTATATCTTGAGCATCAAGATTAAGTAATGATTTACGTTCTTCTTCAAATTTCTTTAAAGAGTTCAATGCAGGATCATTCTCATATAGTTCTTTCATTTTATTCCCTAAAGTAATTTTAATTTTAGGTTTTTTCTTTTCTTCACTCATTTTTAGCCCTTTATTTTTTCAATTTTACAGAAAAGACTTTATAATATTAGAAAATATTACGATTTGTAATGTTTTTTCTAATAAATTAATGCAGATTTTTAAGTAGCACATTCTTTATTACTTTTTTAAAAAAAGTAAAACAAAAAATTGTGGGGCAGTTGAATTTCTTTTCTTTAAACTCCATACTTACAAAATAGGGGGCTGTGGAACTCGCTCTGCTCAGACAGTCCTCGCCCTTATCCTATTTTTCCAGCTTACGTTTAAAGGAAATTCAAAGCCCCACACTC
>JAOXRY010000077.1 GCA_025800305.1 Campylobacterales bacterium
GCTTATAAAGGAATAAATATGAATAATAAATTTAAAGTAGTAATTTTAATTCTTTCAGATAGAGCAAGTCAAGGAGTTTATGAAGATAGATCTGGAACAAAGATTATAGAGTTGTTAGATCTATATATGATTGAAGAGCCAGAAAAAATCTATAAAATAATTCCTGACGAAAAAGAGATAATTGAAAAAGAACTAAAAGAGATGGCAAAGAATGGTTGCCATTTAGTACTAACAAGTGGTGGAACAGGTCCAAGTAAAAGAGATGTAACACCAGAAGCAACAGAAGCTGTTTGTCAAAAGATCTTACCTGGTTTTGGTGAACTGATGAGAAGGGTTAGTTTTGAAAAAGTGCCAACAGCTATTCTTTCAAGATCTACTGCTGGTATCTGTGGTGACTCTTTAATTGTAAATATGCCAGGAAGTCCAAAAGCTATCAAAGAGTGTTTGGAAGCTGTTTTTCCTGCGATTCCTGATTGTGTAAAGATCGTCTCAGGATTTGTAATGGAATGTGATGAGACCAATATTAAGGTTCACAAGCCTCACCACCACTAGAGCTAAACTCCTAAAAGTTGTTTAACAGCTTTTAGGATCTTTGTACTGTTAAAGGGTTTAACAATCCATCCAGTAACACCAATATCTTTTCCTATTTGCTTTGCCTCATCTGATGAATCAGTTGTAAGCATTAGGATTTTTTTATTTCTATATTTATCGTTGGACTTTACTCTCTTGACAACTTCAAGTCCACTCATTTGAGGCATATTAATATCACTAAACATCAAATCAAAATTAATTGACTCATTTTCAATATCTGCTAAAAAATCAATAGGATCTGTATATTTTGTTACGAAAAGTTGGTTACTTTTAATAAGTTCAGATAAAGCAAGTTCCAAAGAACCATGAATAGTCTTTGAGTCATCTAAAATAACAATTTTTTTTGCCATCTATTTCCTTTAAAATTCTTCCTCTTTCTTACGGATAAGTAGATCTTTTAAACTTTGCTGAGGATTTTTCCCATCTAAAAGGTGTTCAACTTCATCTGCTATAGGAGTATATAGTTTTTTCTCTTTTGCGATTTGAACAATCGCCCTAGTTGTAGCAACTCCTTCCGCTGTTTCACCTATCTCTTTTAAAACTTCATCAAGATTTTTTCCCTGTGCCAATCCAAAACCAACACGATAGTTTCTTGATAAAACACTACTAGCTGTTAAGAAAAGATCTCCAGCTCCACTAAGACCTAGGAATGTTTCAACCTTAGCTCCAAAAAACTCTCCAAATCTTGTAATTTCTGCTAAACCTCTTGTTATTAGTGCAGCTCTTGCATTATTTCCAAGGTGTAATCCATCACAAACTCCAGCAGCAATTGCTATTACATTTTTGTACGAACCACCAACCTCTGCTCCTTTTACATCATCACTTATGTATGTTTTAATGTAATCAGGAAAAAGATCTGCCCAAAAAGAAGAGGTATCTTTTGACTCAGAAGAGATAACCAATGCTGTAGGAAGCTTTTCTTTTACCTCCTTGGCAAAAGAAGGTCCAGAAATAAAAGCAAGGTTCTCTTTTGGAATAAACTGGGAATAGATCTCATCTAAAAACTTATGAGACTTTAGATCTATTCCTTTACTTGCCACTATGATTTTTTGATTAGTGTGTTTAAAATTTTCTGCCAACCACTTTGCTGTAGCTTGGGCTGAAATAGCCACTAATATATATTCACACTTTAAAACCTCATCTAGACTTGTGAAATTATCTAATTCTTTTTTTGTTCTTGAAGTAATTATTGTTTTGTTCTTTACAGAAAGGGCCTCCATTAGAGCCTCTCCCCACTTTCCAGCTCCTATAACACCAATTGTCATGCGACAAACTTTTTCAGCTCTTTTCCATAAGCTTGGATATCAACAAGAACATTTTCTCCATTTTCTACTCTTTGTTCCAATATAGCCACTTCATCACCTTCTGTTTCTAATCCATAACTCCAAAGAATTCCTTTTAAACTATAAAGATACTCTTTTACATCTTCTGGATTTTTAGAAACCTCAATTTTTTCTATATTTGTAACTATACCTTTTTTTATTTCGTGGAAAGTTCTATCTATCATACAAACATCATGAATATCATCTAAGAGTTTATAAAAGACTCTCTCTTTAAAATTTGTCATAACTTTCACCTCACATAATGGAATTTCCCTTTTTTATATCGGGAAAAAAGACTTTTTTTTTATCCACATTTGGTTATAATCGACAAGCAAAAGTAAACTAAAGAGGTTTTAGAAAATGAATAAAGAACTAGAGACTGGTATAAAAGCTCTTCCTCCACTTCCTGAGTCTGTTGGCAAAATCCAAGCAATTTGTAGTGATGTTAATGCTGGAATTGGCGATTTAGCAAATGTTGTTAGTAAAGATCCTATGCTTACTGCAAACTTATTAAAAGCTTCAAACTCTCCACTTTATGGTTTTAGTAGAGAAATCAATAACGTAACTCAAGCAGTATCACTATTTGGTATGGCAACAGTTAAAGGTTTTGCCCTTTCATCTGCTGTTAAAAGTGGTGTAAAGATAGATCTTTCTCCTTACGGTATCGATGCAGACAGATTTGCAATTATTTCTCAAGAATACAACGCTTTAATGAGTAGATGGTACAAAAAAATTGACAACTCTATGATGGAAATTTTAGCTCCTGCTTCTTTTCTTATTGGTGTTGGACAGATTATTATCGCAAATCAAATTATTGAAGATGGAAAAAAAGATGAGTTCTTTGGAAAAATCAAAGAAGCTGAAAATGTTAACGATGTAGAAAATGAATACTTTAATACAGATTCAACTCATGTTGCAGCAGCAATTTTCAACCACTGGAGATTTGAGTATGAAATGGTTGAATCTATTAAACACGTAAATAATCCAGCAGAAGCAGAAGAAGATATCCAAGGATATGCAAAAGCTTTACAAATTGTAAAAACTGCTATTTCTTATAATGGTGTCATCACAGATGCTAGTCAAAGCAAAGCAGTAGAACTTGCAACAGAGTATGGTTTACAACCTGAACTTTTAACTGAGGCTTTAGAGTCAATTAGAAATAGCTAAGCTTGGTTAAAGACCTTTTCTATAAACTTTCTTACGGATGTAATAAGTCCGCACTTTCAAATAAAGAATTAAAAATAATCACAGACCTAGAATCTCTAGGTCTGTTACACCTTCACAAAGATGTCTTAAAAGTATCAAAAGAGAATATCTTAGGCGTAATAGATCTTCCTAAAAATTCCAATTCTAAAAACCAAAAAAATTCCGTAGCATACCTTACCCCAATAGCAGGAAGAAATGATAAAGATCCAATCATTAATGGAAGAGATCTTCACGGTGCTAAAGATGGCGATATTGTTATAGGGAAAATTATTGGAAGTCAGCGAGGAAGAAAAAAGGCAAAAGTTGTCTATGTTGCCCACGTTGGTAAACCAGATCTAATCGGTGTTGCAATCCATGATGGAAAAAAAATCCTTATAAAAGAATTTTTTACAAAAAATACAATCCACACAACCAGCAGACAGAAAGCTTTGAAAACACTTCCTAGAAATTCTGTTTTAAGTGTTGATGGAAATACCCATGAGATAAAAGAAATCCTTGGTGTTTTAGATGATCCATTTGTAGATGAGAAAATTGTTTTAAAAAGATATGAACGTCATGAAGAGTTTTCAGATCGAGTTATTAATGAATCTGTAGCTTTTGGAGAGGAAGTCTATAAAGATCTCTATCCCAATAGAAAAGATCTAACCCATCTTCCCTTTGTAACAATAGATCCAGTTACTGCAAAAGATTATGATGACGCTGTCTATTATGATAAAGACAAAAACGTTCTCTACGTTGCTATAGCTGATGTAACAGA
>JAOXRY010000177.1 GCA_025800305.1 Campylobacterales bacterium
CATTAAACTTGTAGGTTGTTTTTGAAACATCAATTAAGTCTAATTTTGGAGTGTGAAGAAGTGTACAGCTTACAATATAAACTTCATTTCCACTTTGAAGAGCTAATTTCTCTCTAGCTTCTTCTTCTGTTTTTGCTTTTCCAAGCTTTAGATCTCCAACACCTACCAGTGAATCTGCACAAATAATTGTCTTATCCGGTCCAAACTCTTTTATTGAAGCTTCCATTTTTCCTTTTGCTGCTAAGTATGCAAATGTTTTTGGATTTTCTTCGTTGATTGTATCTTCATCAAAATTAGGAGATCTTTGTTCAAATTCTAAACCTGCACGTTCTAGCATCATCGCTCTTGTTGGAGAAGAAGAACCTAAAATAACCACCTAAAACCCTCTCAGTCCAACACCAAGATAAATAGCAATAATTCCAAGAGCTATATTTACAGGAATCATATATTTACCAATAGGAATAAGTTTTAATCCTGCTTCTTTAGTTTTGCCTTCAATAAAAGCAATTTGAGCTCTATTTCTAATGATTATCATTCCAACAAAGTTAAAAAACATAACTGTCCAGATAATCTCCTTTGCTCTTACACTTCCACCTTCTAGTCCTAATCCTACAATGAGAAGTAGTGCTGTTAAAAAGATTGTGACAGCAAAAGGCATTACTATTCTAAAAAACTTCTCCATAATTTCAAGAGTTCTTGCAATTCTCATTTGAGGATCTGGAATATGAATTAATGAAGTATGAACAGCTAATCTAATAGCAATCATTCCTCCAACCCAGATAACAGCTGATAAAACATGAAGAAAGACAATCAGTCCTCCAAAGTCTCTCATTAAAATTTCCATAAGACTATAGAGCCTCTTTTACAAATTCCATTGCTTTCTCTTTTGCTTCACCAATCTTAGAAGCATCTGTTCCTCCACCACTGGCAAAATCAGGTTTTCCTCCACCTTTTCCACCAACAACTTCAGCAGTAGCTTTTACCCAGTTTCCAGAGTGAACATCACAGTTTTTACTTCCAGCTGTTACTCTAACTTTTCCACCATTTTCTTGGAGAATTAAAACAGCAACTTTTTCATATTTATTTTTAATCTCATCAACAGCTTTTTTAGGATCTCCAGCTTTTAGTTCATCAATAACTATTTTTACACCGTTTACCTCTACAGCTTCAATCTCTTTATTTCCAGCAGATTGTAAAGCCTCCATCTCTTTTTTAAGGTTTTTAACTTGCTCTTGAAGTTTTAAAATCCCTTGAGAAAGGTTATTTGATTTAATCAGTTCTGATGCAGC
>JAOXRY010000083.1 GCA_025800305.1 Campylobacterales bacterium
CTAGCAAAATGATCTGCTACATCTGTGTAGGAATAATGAATGATATTCCCTTGAAGCTTTTCAAATTTCAGATCTCCTTGTAAAACATCATGAGGATCATACCCTCCCCATCTTGCTTTTTTAGATCTGTGAAAGATCCTAAACTTCCAATCTGGTTGCCAACCGTACTGTAAAAGTTTCCCTTTGTAGTCTGTCATTCTATTAATCTCATAGCCAATTTCAGGATCATCTTTTTCTAAGATAACCTTGATTTCAGATCTAAGTTCTTCTGTAACAACTTCATCACAATCAAGTGCTAAGATCCAATCATTTGTACACTTATCCAAAGCAGAGTTTTTCTGAGCAATATGCCCTTTCCAGTCTTCACTGAAAAACTTCGCTCCATAGCTTTTTGCTACTTCTTCTGTCTTGTCTGTTGAGTGGGAGTCAACGATTATAATTTCATCGGCAATATCTTTTATTGCATCTAATGTCTTAGGTAAGTTTTTCTCTTCGTTAAAGGATATTATTGCAACTGATAGTTTTATACTCAAATTATATTTCTTCCAAAAAGTTTTTAAAGTCGTTTGTTATTTTATCCATTTGTTCTTTTTGTCTATTCTCATCTTCATAGATCGTGTAGTTATGCTGTTTTTCCTCATCATTTAAAGTCCCCCATCTTTTAGGACTGGCAATCAAGGTGTCTCCAAAAAATCCAAATGTAGGGATATTTAAAGCCCCTGCAAGTTGGAGAGTTCCTGTTGATGTTGCTACAAAACACTCAAAAGTAGAAATCAGTTTGGCAAAATCAACAATCCCTTTTTCTGACTTATAAAAAATTGCTTCATAATCAACTTTTTTCTCTATTTTCTCCATCAGATCATACTCATTAGGACCAAAGGTAAAAAGAGGTTTCATCCCATCTTTTTTAGCTACAATTCTTCCAAGATCTATATAATCATCTTCACTGATATTCCCAATAGAAGATCCACCAAAACCGATATGAAAACCGATAATTTTCTCCTGATAGATTCTCTCTGTATCAAACTTTAAAATAGGCTTTTTCACACTTAGATCTATATTCTCATCAAAGGCTTTTAAAAGATCCAAGTTGTATTCAAACTCTCTCATCTTCACACTTGAACGTTTCTGTTTTCTCGTTTTATTATAAAAGATCTGAGCAATTTTCGTTGCTGGTGCTATTCTTCTTTTTACCCCTGCTAAAAAAAGAGCCCACCCCAGCCTTGTCGTTGAGAAAATTGTTATGGCAGTATCTGGTTTAAAAGCCCTTATCTTCTTACTAAGATCCCAAGAACTCTCCCCCTCATCAATAATAACCTCATCAATCTCATCAACATGCTCTGCCAACTCACGTCCTAAAGGAGAAACTAAAGCACAAATAGTTGATTCTGGATAAGCTCTTTTAACAGCTTGAAAAGCAGGAATAGAGAGAATAAAATCTCCTAGTTTGTCGTTTCTACTAATTAATATTTTCATAAGCTTTTAAACATCTCTTCAATTAATTTTTTACTAATTCTATAACCATTTTTCACAGCTTGTTGTAAAAACTCTTTTGCTTCTTGTTTAGTTAAGAATTCTCTTTTTATATTAAGGTAAATAATACCAAGAAGTCCCAAAATCTTAAGATCCAAGTTTAAAGCTATTTTTCTACCTTTTTTCTCATCAATAATCAAAGGTAAATTCCTTTCTTTTGCCAAAGCGATAGCCTCACTCTCTCCAAGATCTAAAAGCCTTTTTAAACTCTCTAATAATTCACTCTCTTTAACATCTACAATCTCTATAAAATCGTTTAGTTGAAAAGTTCCATAGACATTGACCTCTTTATAAACAGAAGAAGGAATCAAGATCTTATCAAAGAGATTTTCTAAAAGATCTAATCTTTTGAGATCTGAAAGAATAATAAGAGTCGTACTATCAGATACAATCAAAAACTATCCAAACTCTTTAAATCATCTTTAAAATCATAATCAACAACATCAATCCCCATTAAAGAAAGAGTATTCATAGCCTCTTTTTTAGAGATCTGTAAAGCCGTTGCCAACTGCCCAAGACTAAGACCACCATCTTCAAAAGCATTGATTAGTAAAGTAGTCTGTAAACCCTTACTTAGAATACTGTCACTAAGCCCAACAGCAACTCCTATAGGTTTACTTCTTTTTGTGATCATTACATAGTCATCACGCTCAATTGCTTTTGTTAATTTTGCTGGATTTACTTGAAGATCTTTTATTCCGATTGATTCCATATTTTTTCTTTAAATACTTACTTTAGATAGTATTATATATTTATTATGGAATATGTCAAATAAAATAAGGAATAAAGGGAACTGGCACCTTTATCTCAGAGATTTCTTTTGTGAATTTTACTTTATAAATCACTGTAACTGGTCAACAATTCTAGTATAATACTCTCTTTGCAATATTGCAAATTGCAAAATATTAATTTTTTTACTCTGAAATAGATTCAAATACTTTCTAGCTTTTTCTTTATTATTCTCTACTTCCAAAAAATAGTAGGCAAGCGGTATATAATATTCAAAGAAATTGATGTTATTCTGATTTGAATCAATTATTTTTTCACTACTACTTAAAGATGCTTTTACTTTTGATATAAAATCTCTTGTTGTAACCAAAAAAATGTTCTGAAATTGCTAATAGTGGCAGTTTTTTTCTATAATTTTTAATTTCTTGAGAAAATGCAAAAAAATAATTAATTACTTTTTCCCAAGGGTATAAAAACATTGAATGATAAAACAAACCTAAACTCAATAATCCTGAAATAATA
>JAOXRY010000178.1 GCA_025800305.1 Campylobacterales bacterium
TACGACATTGTGCGAGGTCTTGATAGTTTGAAGTTTCCATCAAAGATAGTTAGTGTTTTTTACTTCACTCTTTCACTTATTAACTATCTTACCCAAGATTTAAAAGAGACTAAAAATACTTTGAGATCTAGAGGCTTTGTAAATCAGACTTCGATGTTTACCTATCAAACCTATGGAAATATCTTTGCTATGATTGTAATTAAAGCTCTACGAAAAGCAGAAGATATGAAACTAAGTATGGAAGCAAGAGGTTTTAAGGATAAGATCTTCTTTCTAAACTCCAATGACTCTATAGGATCTGAAAAGATCTTGCTTTTTACTATAGGAGTAGTTTTAGTAAAGGTGTTATATGAGCTGTTCGGTTAATTTAAGAAAAGTTTCTTACAAAGAAGAACTGTTAAAAGATATTAGTTTAACTCTTGGACATGAAGAGAAAATTGCGATTATTGGATCTAACGGAAGTGGAAAAAGCACCCTTTTAAAAATCATTGCTGGATTTATAGCTCCAAGTGAAGGTTACGTCGAGATCTTCCATAATAAAATAGAAAACCTAAAAGATTTTCAAAGATTTAGAAACGATATTGGATACCTGCCACAAGACGTCACAAACCACTTCTTGTGCCCAACAGTCATCGAAGATGTTATCTTCTCTTTGAGAGCTAGAGGAGAGAGGAAAGAAGAAGCTTTAGTAGAAGCAGAGAAAATTTTAGAACAATTACAGATCTTTCATCTAAAAGAGAGAGTCATTTTAGATCTAAGTGGTGGAGAACAAAAAATCGTAGCCCTAGCAGGACTTCTTATTTTAGAGCCAAAAATAATCCTTCTTGATGAACCAACCAACGCCTTAGATGAAGCTTCTGAAAAAAAGATTGTAAACCTTCTTAACTCCATTAAAAAATCGATGATAATTGTTTCACATCATAAAAGTTTTATTGAAAGTCTGACTTCTACAGTTTATAAACTACAAGATTCCAGATTAGAAAAGATTTAAATAAACAACAAAGTGGTGGGTTCTCAGAGAATTGAATTCAGGAACACTACGAACTCTAACCATTATGACATACTTTATAAACAAAAATAATTCCAAAGTGTGTTATATGAGGTATTCATATGGTCACAATATAGACACAATTTATTTGACAAAATGTATCTAAAAGGATACAATATACCATGTATTTAATAAAACAAACAGATATATTTTCAAAATGGTTATCAAAACTTAAAGACCCAAAAGGGAAAGTTTCTATTATCCGTAGAATTAATAGAATGAAAGATGGTAATTTTGGAGATTATAAAGTGTTCGGCGATAATTTATCAGAATTAAGAATTACTACTGGTCCAGCTTATCGTGTTTATTATACTGTTAAAGATGATGAGATTGTTATTCTTTTAGTTGGAGGAGATAAATCTACTCAATCAAAAGACATTGAAAAAGCTAAAGAGATTTTAAAGGAACTTTAGATGAGTATTAAATTAACAAATTTTGATGTTGCCCAATATTTAGATGATAAGGAAGTTATAGCTGAGTATCTATCTCAAATATTAGAAGATGGAGATACTAATGAGCTATTAACAGCAATAGGAGATATTGCCAAAGCTAAAGGTATGTCACAAATAGCAAAAGATACTGGACTTGGAAGAGAAAGCTTATATAAAGCTTTTAATGATGGAGCAAAACCAAGATTTGAGACTGTTATGAAAGTTGTTAATTCTTTAGGTGTTAAGCTTCAAGCTAGTGCTTAGGTTGATTTTATGGAAAAACACACATATTGGAAGTAGTTTTGATGATTTTTTAAAAAGGGAACTTTTGATGTTAAGGATAAAGTAGAGGGTGGAAGTACCACCTAGCAAAAAGTGACTTTGTTTTTTTCTTGTATTCTATGTTGATAAATCTTCTATGTGAGACATTTTAAGGTTGGTGGGTTCTCAGAGATTCGAACTCTGGACCACACCGTTATGAGCGGTGTGCTCTAACCAACTGAGCTAAGAACCCATTTTTTAAAGGTCGTGATTATACCTCAACTTTCTTTAATTATCAAGAAGCTACTGTTTTTAGGTCGTTGCTATAGATGAAGTTAAACCTAAAAGCTAGAAGATTTTCAATAATTGCAAAAAGAACTATGAAGTTTACAAAAGAGCTTCCTCCATGGCTAAAGATTGGCAGTGGAACACCAACAACTGGAGCTAAGCCCATTGTCATAGCTATGTTGACACTCATATACAAAAATATCATTACAGAGACGGCGACGATGGTTACACTGGCCAGATAGTCTCCTTTGACTCTTCCTGTCAGACTTAGAAGATGAAGGATTAATGTGGCGTAGAGGATGAGAAGACCTAATGCTCCTATAAATCCAAATCTCTCAACATAATAGGCAAAGATAAAATCTGATGTAGCAATAGGTAAGAATCTTAGCTGGGTTTGAGTTGCGTCCTCTTTTGATTGTCCTATGACTCCACCTGAGCCAATGGCGATAATTGATTGTTGGACGTGATAGCTTGGTTTTTCTGCGATAAAGTCGTGGATTCTTTTTTTTTGATAGGCATGAAGATTTTCATAGATAAATCCAGAAGATAGTCCAGTTAATACGATAAGAGTAAACCAGATCTTTTTATTTACACCAACAGCCAATAAAACAGCCCCTCCAACTAAAAGAATGATAAGAGCAGTTCCTAGATCTGGCTCTTTTGCAATGAGGACAAAAGGCAAGACGATAAAGAATGAGATCTTGAAAAAATCTAACCAATCGTACCCATCTCTAGGAGGAGGATTTCTTTCTATTAGATATCCAAGCATAAGAATAAAAGCTGGTTTCATAAGCTCTGATGGTTGGATTGTCATATTGACTATTGGAATTTCTAACCATCTTTGGGCACCTAATTTGGAGATACCAATAAACTCAACAAGAATAAGTAAAACAATATTAATCCAATATGCAAAAGGAATAAGCCAAGTAAATCTCCGAATTGGAAAGAAAAAAACCACAACAAAAATAATCATTGCAACTGTTGTATATATTAATTGTTTATTTAAAAGTTTGTCGCTTACCTCTCCAACAAGAAAAAGAGAAGCTCCAACAATTGGTAAAATCATGAACATAAGAGGCATATCAAAATGATCAATAACTCTTCTGTCTAAAAAAGATATTTTTATAATAAACTCCTAAACTTCGTCAACTAAAATAATGATAGAATTCTATCAAAAAAGGGGATAAAATGATAGAAGTTGGCGAAAAAGCTAATACGACCAAATTTCCATCGCCCAAAGGTGGTCGTATTAACGGGTTCCACTGTACACAGCATCACATCACATCAAAAATAAAAGTGGTAATTACAAAAGTAAAATAAAATATAAAAGAACTCCTTACTTCGGGCTCGCAGAAGATTCAAATGGGCCATTTTACAGTTGTAGTCCTAGTGACCTGGCCTTTGAGTGGAAGCGAGGCTGGCGGTGACCTTGTTTTGATACAAACCCACCT
>JAOXRY010000092.1 GCA_025800305.1 Campylobacterales bacterium
AACTGACAGCTTTTAGATTGTCCTCCATAGACTCTTTATGTAAGATTGAGTAACTTCTATCTCCAGTCTTTCCATCTTCACCAAGATCTAAAAGATTATTCTCTTTTAAATAGTTAATGACCTTATCATTATCTCCAAGAAGGTTTTTTAATACCTTATTTTGATCGTAGATGATTTTTGATGTCCATTTTGGCTGCCACTTAGTAAATCCGATACCAACTTTATGGACACCTTCTAATAGAGTTCTATAAAAAGGAGTTAAAAGATCTTTTGTCTTTACAATATCTAAAAATTCTTGGTGTCTTTCAATATATAAAGAACTTACTATTTCATAAGCTTTTAGAGAAGCTTGTTCAATCTCTTCTTCACTTTTTTCTTCTTTTTTTAAGGTTTGAATAAGACCTTCCTCTTTTAATGCGATGATTCTTGTAGCAACTGCCAATAAAGATTCATCATTTGCTTCAATTCCTAACTCCTGACAAAAATTGTTTAAAAAATCAATGTCTTTTGGCTCTTTTGGATTATAAAATCTATGAAGATATTGATCCCTTACATTAAGAAGTTCATATATAGTTGCTAAATCTTTGTAAAATTGTTCCATTATTTCTCTACCATCGTTTTTCCAATTGCACAAGAGACGAAGCTTTTTACTTCCATTGTTTTATTTTGAAAAAAACCCAGTTTTTCATCACTCATTGGATATCCCATACCGTGAAGTTTTTCGACAAGTACTTCTTCATTTTTTCCATTAAGATCTAATGATATACTTCCTTCTTCTACATTTACTTCTACATCTTTAAACTCTTCACTTAAAGTTTTTGTTATATTGGCAGCACATCCACCACATTTGATATTTTTTACATAGTATTTTTTCATTATTTACTCCTATTTATTTTGAAATTATACAAAAAAACCGTCTAAATTAACTATGGAAGACAATTCTTTAAGTAAAAAAGTATAAAATACCCCAAACAAAAAAATTTTCTTAAAAAGGGTCAAAAATGACAAAACCAGAGTTTATTTCAAAAGTAGCTGAAACAGCAGGTTCTACTAAAGCAGATGCTGAGAGAGTAGTAAATGCTGCATTAGAAACAATTGAGGGTGCACTTGCTAAAGGTGAGTCTGTTCAATTTGTTGGTTTCGGTACATTCGAAGTAAGAGAAAGAGCTGCTAGAACAGGTATCAACCCAAAAACTAAAGCAAAAATCAACATTCCAGCTAAAAAAGCGGTAGCATTCAAAGTTGGTAAAAAATTAAAAGATTCTGTAGCTTAATTATAGACTTATATAAACTTTTAACTCCGCTTTTAAGCGGAGTTTTTCTCTTCATACATTAACTTATCTGCTTTTTCTAAAACCTCATTAAAAATTTCACCTAATTTAAATTCTACAATACCAGAAGAAAAATTCATTGGAAATATAGAATCTTTGATGTGTACAGCTTTATGAGATAGTTTATCCTGTAAAGTTTTTATTATATTCTTGGCTTCTTCTAAAGTTTGTTTTCTGAAAATAACAATAAATTCATCACCAGCAAATCTAATAACATGAACATGAGAAATTGATTGAAGCATTGAAGCTATTAAAATAAGAACTTTATCACCAATAACATGACCATGGGTGTCGTTTATCGCTTTGAATTTATTAATATCCACAAAGGACATTACTCCATTTTCTTGGAAACAGTTCTCTTTTAAAAACCTATCATAAAGCCATCTTCTATTGTAAGTATTAGTTAATTCATCTTTTAGAATATCATCTTCAAGACTTTTAATGTACGCTTCTAACAGATAGACTTTTTCCTCAACCTGTAGAAGTTTCTTCTCATCTTTTTCTCTTATTGCTTCTAAGGCTTCTTTAATGTTACTTTTTAATGAAGAGCTGGTTTCTGTTATAGATTTTTGAAATTTTTTGATTTGTTTAATTAAATACTCATTGTACTCTTGGTCCTCAAAATCTATCTCTATATCACACTCTTTTGCAAATGACAAAAAAGTATCTTTGTATAGTGAAGGAGTAATAACATCCAACCTACACACTTTTTTTAAGGTTGATTCTGTAAGTTTTTTTAATTTCTCTACAACTTTTTTATCTTCCATATTTATCCTTTAAGGCTAGATAACTCTTTCTCAATTCTTTCAATCTGTTCAATCGCAGTTGAAAGACCTTCTTTATTTTTTTCTAGAACATCAGCAGGAGCATTCTCAACAAACTTTTTGTTATTAAGCATTCCTTCTAGCTTTTGTCTCTCTTTCCCCAGTTTTTCCAACTGTTTTTCCAGTTTAGCAATAATAGGAGCTAAATCAACACTATCTGTTTTGATATATGTTTCTAGATTATCACTTAGATCTGTAACGGCATTATCAACTTTTTGTGTTACAAATTCAACTTTTTGAACTTTTGCTAGTTTCTCAATGAATTTTCCATCTAATTGTGTTGAGTCATTAAGTTTTACAAAACCTAGCTCGATTTTTTTATTAGCCATGTCTATTGGAACTTTTGCCCGTCTAAGTGATACAATAGCTTCAATAGCTAATTCAAATTTTCTTTCTATTTCTAGATCTCTTTGTCCTGCTACTGGATAGCTCATAACCATTACAGAGTTATCATCTTTAAATGTGTCATTTTCCATTTGATGATAAAGATCTTCAGATACAAATGGCATAAATGGATGGATTAATTTTAATGCCTCTTTATATACAGCACCAAGTTCTGGGATTGAGTCTGGCTCAACTTTTGAAAGTTCAATACCCCAATCACAAAACTCATTCCACATGAATTTATAGATTGTCATTGCCCCATCATTGTATCTATAGTTATCAAGGTTAGATCTTGTCTCTTCTACACATTGGAAGAATCTACTTCTCATGTATTTCCCAAGATCTGTCTTAAACTCTACTTTTTCAATAGATTTAAAACTATCTTGCTTCATTTTTAGATATTTATGAGCATTAAAGATCTTATTTCCAAAGTTTCTATATTGCTCTAGGTGCTTAGGGCTGAGTTTTATATCTCTTCCTTGAACAGCTAAAGCACAAAGAGTAAATCTCAGAGTATCAGCTCCAAGGTCGTTGATAATATCTAAAGGATCAATAACATTTCCTTTAGATTTACTCATCTTATGACCCTTTTCATCTCTTACTAGAGCATGAAGATAGATGTCTTTGAAAGGAACCTCTTCAAGGAAGTGAACACCCATCATAAGCATTCTAGCAACCCAGAAAAATAGAATATCAAAACCAGTAATCAAAAGAGAGTTTGGATAGAAGTCTTTTAGATCTGAAGGTAGACTTTGAGGGTTGTTCTCATTTCCCCAACCAAGAGTTGAAAATGGCCATAGTGCTGAACTAAACCAAGTATCAAGAACATCAGGATCTTGGTGGAAGTTTGCTGTTGAACAGTGAGGACACTCTCTAGGGTTTGTCTCTTCATCAGCCCATTCATGGTTACAACTTTCACAATAAAATACAGGAATTGAGTGTCCCCAATAGAGCTGCCTTGATATACACCAATCTCTTAGATCTCCCATCCAAGCATCATAGTTATTTTTCCAAGATGGTGGGAAGAATTTTGCCTCTCCATCATTTACTTTTTTGATCGCATTTGCAGCTACTTCTTTTTTCAAAAACCACTGCTTAGAGATATATGGTTCAATTACATTAGAACACCTATAACAGTGACCTAGTTGATGAGTATGCTCTTCAATTTTTTCCATATGACCAGTCTCTTCTAGTCTTTTTACAATTACCTTTCTAACATCTTTAATTGATTGACCTTCAAACTCGCCACAGTGATGGTTTAAAATACCTTTTTCGTTGAAGATTGTAATAAATTCTAAATGGTGTCTTTTTCCTACTTCGTAGTCATTTACATCGTGTGCTGGAGTTACTTTTACGATACCGGTTCCAAATTCTGGATCAACGTGTTCGTCTGTAATAATTTCAATCTCTTTATCTAAAAGAGGAAGTTTTACTCTTTTCCCAA
>JAOXRY010000133.1 GCA_025800305.1 Campylobacterales bacterium
GATAGGAAACATTGCCCACCAATGGAGACAGCCTTTGGCAAACTTAAATGGTCTGATCTTAAACTTTGACTACGATAACAACAACAATGGTCTTACAAAAGAGAAAACAACAGACTACCTTAATCAAATTGAAGATCTCAGCCTTCACATGTCTGAAACCATAGAAAATTTCAGTAACTACTTTCATCCAGACAAAGAAAAGCAACTATTTAAATTTAATACTCTCATTGATGAAATAAATCAGCTTCTAAAATTTTCCCTTATCAAAAATAACATATCACTTATAATTAAACAAGATTTAGAGATTTCAATAAATACATACTACGCCGAGTTACTCCAAGTGCTTATTATTTTGATTAGTAATTCAAAAGATGCTTTTAAAGCCCAACAAATTCACAATGGAACAATTGAGATTACAGTAAAAGAGGAAAAAGAGACTATTACTATTGAACTTTGGGACAACGCAGGAGGCATTAATAAAGATGTGATCGGCAAAATATTCGATCCTTATTTTTCAACAAAAGATAAAAAACAAGGAACAGGATTAGGTCTGCATATTGCCAGAACACTACTGACAAATACTCTTAATGGGACTATTATAGTTGAAAATATAGAAAATGGTACGAAGTTTACTATTGAATTAAAAATTAGTTTTTAGAACTATTTTCAGCCTTTTTGCTTTTATAATTTAAGAATGAATAACTTAAAAACAAAAACTCTTCTTTATGCAGAAGATGAACCAGCAGTTCAAACTCAGTATGGCACATATTTTAAAAATATATTCCAAGAGGTCTATCTAGCTCAAGATGGACAAAAAGCTCTTATACTTTTTAAAGAAAAAAAACCAGATGGGGTAATTTTAGATATTAATATGCCCCAAATTAGTGGGATAGAACTAACAAAAAAAATCAAAAAAATAGCACCAAAAACACCTGTCATACTTCTTACATCAAGGTCTGATAAAGAAACACTAAAAGAAGCGATAGAGCTACAACTATTAACTTACTTAGAAAAACCAGTAAAAAGAGATGATATTAAAAATGCCTTGGAAAAACTTTCTAAAAAACTCCATGATAAAGATTTAATCAAACTTTGGAAAAATTTGACAAATTTTAATTACACATGGAATATAAAAAATAAAACACTTTACTCTAACAGCGAACAAATAAAACTTACAAAAAAAGAAACACTTCTACTTACGCTGTTTATTGAAAAAAAATCTGTTTGTACATATCAAGATATTTATGAATATGTTTGGCAAGATGATGATAAAGAGTATAACGAATCAACAATCAAAACACTACTAAGTACTTTAAAATTGAAACTTCCTAAAAATGCTATTAAAAATAGATATGGCATGGGGTATTACATCAATATCTAACTCCTAATATTCAATTTACTTTAGTTATAATATTCTTATGAATTTATCACAGGAAAAAGCAAACAAAGTATTAGAGATAATTTCAAGATACTCAAAGAAAATTTCGTCACAAAATATTTTTGCAGAAGTAATCCACTATACCGCCTTAATGGCAAAAGAGTTAGTAGAAGCTGACAGATGTACTATCTGGATCTACGATGAAGTAAGAGAAGATCTTTGGAGTAAAGTTTCCCATGGAATTGATGAAGAGATAAGAATAGATTCACATAAGGGTATCGTAGGAGATTCTCTACAAATAAAACAACCAATCATCGTTAATGATCCATATAACGATCCTAGATTTAATAATGAAATTGATAAAGAGTTAGGTTACAAAACAAAGTGTATTCTAACCTATCCTATAATAGGAGAAGATGGAAAAATTGTTGGTGTGTTCCAAACTGTAAATAAAAATGAGTCAGCGGAAAAAGACCATTTTGTTGAAGAAGATATAGAAATCTTATCTATCGCGTCTTCTTTTGGCTCAAAGATTTTAATTGGGGAACACTACGAAAAAATCAATGATTACAATCGATCAGCACAAAGCATTGCCTTTAAAAAACAAAGAACAGCTGTAGTCAACCAGCTAGAAAACAGCTTATACCTTGATACACAAATAATATACAAACCTGCAGATGTTCTTTCTGGAGACATATACTCTATATATAAAACAGAAGAGGGAAATATTCTTGTTTTTATTGTTGATGCTATGGGTCACGGTATTATGCCAGCATTGACTTCTTACGCTATCGCTTCTTTGGTTAAACAGTACATTAAAACTGCCAACTACCTTCAAGATATAGCCAGTGAAATTTTAAAAAGTTTAGAACCTCTTATGGCAGATGGAGAACAGGTTTCATGTTTCTTTATGTGGTTTGATAAAGACTTTAAAACTCTTGATTACTTTGGTGGTGGTATGTATCCACAAATGGTTAAACAAGGAAAAAAAATCACAAAACTCAAATCAAATAATCCTCCATTAATGAGTTTTACAAGAAAGATAAAAATAGACGCTTTAGAATTAAAAGATTTCTCTGGTCTTTTTATGTATTCAGATGGGATAATTGAAGATGAAGAGTTTGGGGTTGAAAAAGATCATCTAGAGAAGATGT
>JAOXRY010000137.1 GCA_025800305.1 Campylobacterales bacterium
TCATCTACTTCTATAATTAGTTCCTCTAAATCACCAGAATAAATGCCATCACTTACATAAAATGTAAATTCTTCACTTATGTTTTTATCAAAACTTGTACCACATTTATAGCAATCTAAAGGAACTAATCCTTTAAGCGTAGATTCAATTTTGACTAAAGATGGTGATATTTTACAGAAAGTACCCTCTAATTCTACTGAATTAAAAGATGTACTAATATCTTTTTTAGTAGAGGGTACTTTTCTAAATTCTATTTTCATTGTTATTATAAATTGATTTAATTAATCAAAAATTAACAAATTTCTCTTTGTGCGAAAAAGAAATCGATTTCGATTTTAGCATTTTCTAAAGAATCTGAACCGTGAACTGCGTTTGCATCAATAGATTCAGCGAAATCTGCTCTGATTGTACCAGCTGCAGCTTCTTTAGGGTTAGTAGCACCCATTAGATCTCTATTTTTTGCAACAGCACCTTCACCTTCAAGTACCATAACAACAACAGGACCACTTGTCATAAACTCTACTAGATCTTTAAAGAAAGGTCTTTCTGCATGAATAGCATAAAACTGACCTGCTAAATCATCAGTAAGTTGCATCTTTTTCATTGCAGCGATTCTTAGGCCATTTGATTCAAATCTATCAACGATTTTTCCGATAACGCCTTTTTTAACAGCGTCTGGTTTAATAATAGATAGTGTTCTTTCCATTAACTACTCTCCAAATTTATTTAATTTAAGGACGCAGATTATACTAAAGAAAGCTTTGATTTTGTTTAAACGAAAGGGATAAAAGAGGAAAAAGTCGACAAAAAGTCGACTTTTATTGAAAAGAGCCTACTCTACGCAAGCAGAACCAGCTTCTTTTCCATGAGTATTACCTTCAGCCCATACAATACATCCGTCAGTAGGACAGGATTCTGCACATGCTGGTTCATCATGGTGACCTTCACACTCTACACATTTATCAGGATAAACATAGTAAATGTCATCTCCATTTGGGTTATCTGAGTCATCCACGATTGCTTCCGTTGGACACTCGTCGATACAGGCGCCACAATTAATACAAATGTCAGTAATTTCTACAGCCATAATTCATCCTTTATTTAGTGTTATGGAAAAACTTTATCCTTTTTTCCCTTAAATGGCAAACCATTTTTTTAGTTTTTCAACTCTGTCTAGTTGCTCCCAAGAAAGGTCTTTTTTCCCAAAATGTCCATAAGTTGAAACATCTTTATATATAGGCTGAAGTAAATTAAGTTCAGTAGTGACTTCTTCAATAGTTAAAGGAAAGATCTCTTTTATTGCTTTTATAATTTCTTCTTCATCAAATTTAGAAGTATCATATGTATCTATAGTAATCGACATTGGCTTTTCAAGGCCAATTACATAAGAGATCTGAACAAGAGCTTTCTTTGCTACTTTTGCTCCCACTAGGTTTTTTGCAATATATCTGGCAAGATATGCTCCACTTCTATCTGGCTTACTAGGATCTTTCCCACTTAAGCTACTTCCACCATGAGGTACTGCTCCTCCATATGTATCAGAAACAGATTTTCTTCCTGTAAGTCCTGTGTCAGCTTGTGGGCCACCTGTAACAAATAACCCAGTTGGGTTGATTAAAATATTTGTATCTTTTAGCATAGACTCTTGAAAAGACGTTTTTACAACCTCTTCTGTAATCATTTCTTCTAAAACTTTTCTAGTTACATCTGGTGAGTGTTGGGCGTGGATGACAATATTATCAATTTTAGAAACTTTACCATCAATATACTCAACTCCAAGCTGAACTTTTCCATCTGGGTAGAGAAAAGGTGCTACTCCTGATTTTCTTGCCTCTGCTAAAGCTTTAGAAAGTATGTGTGCTTTTGTAATTGGGTAAGGCATCAATTCTTCTGTGTCTTCACAAGCAAAACCATGGACAAAACCAGAATCTCCAGCTCTTAAAACACCATCTCTATTATCAACAGCATCAGAAACATTGTGGCTTTGTTCTCCAATAGCTGTTAAAACTCCAGCACTTCTGTAATCAAAACCAAACTCTGCATTAGTATAGCCAGACTCTCTAATAATCTCTCTAGCAATCTCCGTTATTGGAGCATAAGCATTTGTTTTTATTTCACCAGCAACAACACAAAATCCATTGGAAATCATCGTTTCACATGCAACTCTTCCTTTTGGATCTTTTGCAAGAATTGAATCTAAAATTCCATCACTAATTCTATCAGCAAGTTTATCAGGATGAGCTTCCGTAACTGATTCTGTTGTGTAAATTCTACTCATTTATCTTCTTTCTGAGCAAAGCATCAGAAAGACTCTTTGGCAGAGAGCCCTCGCAACTAGTTGCTCTTGTTAATATAATCATTAATTGTAAACTTTTTTGATATTTTCTAATTTTGAGCTCATATTTAATAAAAGCATATCAGCAATAACAAGTGCTGCCATTGATTCACAAACAACACTTCCTCTAATGGCAACACAAGGATCGTGTCTTCCTTTTAAAAGAAAATCTGCATTTTTATTATTTTTATCTACAGTTTTAAGCTCTTTAAAAATTGAAGGTGTTGGTTTGAAGTAGATATTTATATCAATATCATCTCCGTTACTAATACCAGCTAATATACCTCCAGCATGATTTGTTAGAAAACCATCAGATCTTATCTGGTCATTATTCTCATAGCCAGTTAAAAAAACAGAGTCCTTGCCCTCTCCAATTTCAACAGCTTTTACAGCATTGATTCCCATCATAGCTTCTGCCAATGCTCCATCTAGTTTGTTGTACATTGGTTCTCCAAGACCTTTTGGAGTATTTTTAATTTTTACAAAAACAGAACCTCCTATGGAGTTGTGATCTTTTCTTACTTTTTCAATTAGATCTTTTTGTGCTTCCTCTTTTATTGGATCTAATGAACAGATAAGGCTCTCTTTTGCAAAATCAAAGTCTGTTTTTTCAGAAACAATATTTCCTATAGATCTAATACCACTAAAAACTTCTATACCAACTTGTTTTAAAAGAAGTTTAGCAACAGCACCACCAGCAACTCTTGCAGCAGTTTCTCTAGCACTACTTCTTCCTCCTCCTCTGTAGTCTCTTATTCCATATTTATGAAAATAGGTAAAATCCCCATGACCAGGACGGAAGAGATCTTTTACATTAGAATAGTCTTTTGATTTTTGATTATTATTGTAAATAACCATGGATATAGAAGTACCAGTTGTTTTTCCTTCAAATACCCCTGATAAGATCTCAATTTTGTCATCTTCTTTTCTGGGAGTTTCAAATTTTGATTTTCCAGGTTTTCTTCTATCTAGTTCACTTTGAATAAATTTTTCGTCAAACTCTAATCCAGCAGGAACTCCATCAAGAATACAACCAATAGCTGTTCCATGAGATTCTCCAAAAGTTGTCAGAGTAAATCTTTGTCCAAAACTATTCACTTAATTTTCTCCAAAGCAATTTTTGCCACATTTTGTTGGGCATCTTTCTTACTTTTACCTATTGCTTTAGCGATGATTTGTCCATTTATCTCAATTTGAATTTCAAACTCTTTATTGTGATCTGGACCTTTTTCTCCAATAACAGTGTAAACAGGTACTTCTGAGTATCTTGCTTGTGTGATCTCTTGAAGGGCCGTTTTATAGTCTTTAAACAGACTTTTCAGATCCATAACAGGATACTCTTCTTCTAAAAGGTTGATCATGATTTTTTCAACTTGTTCCAAGCCACTGTCAAGATAAATTGCACCCATAACAGCTTCAAATGCGTTGGAAACGATAGAAGGTTTTTCTCTTCCTTTATTACTCTCTTCTGCTTTTGAGATGTTGATAAACTTTCCAAGATCCAGTCTTTTTGCTAAAACTGCCAAGCCTTTTTCATTAACCAATGAAGCTCTAATCTTGGAAAGCTCACCCTCTGCGGCTTTTGTAAGCTTTTTAAAAAGATACTCTCCAACAATTAAGTCAAGGACAGCATCACCTAAGTATTCTAATCTTTCGTTGTTGTACTCTTTTTTACAACTTCTATGGGTTAGTGCTTCATCAATAAGTTTGAGATCTTTAAATGAATAGCCTAACTTCTCTTCTAATTCTTTTGTATTCATGGTGTAGATTATACCTTAAGAAGATAATAGTTTTTTAGAAGTGACAATGGAGTATTCATTATCGATTTCAATAAGTGCAGGATTGCTTAGTTTAAATTCACTTAACTCTTCTGTAAGTTGCCAAATATCTACAGGGTTTTTTTCAATGAAGATTGCTAAGCCAACACTTTCCAATGAGTTGTAAGCATCCCCTATTGGATTTTTTAAACTTCTCATATCCTCAACTATAATATATTCGTAGCTTCTTGGTTCAAATTCCAATGAGCCAAATTCATCTGCCATGGAAACAGTGTAAGTAAATTCTTTCTTTGTAGAAAGAACCTCTAAAAGACCTATAAGAGATGGGTTTTTCCCAAAATACCCAATATGAAGATCTGGTACAAAGTCTATGATATTTTCTATTGTTTCTAAAATTAATTCTTTTTTCAAGCAGAAAGATCCAATCTTCTTCCAAAGTCAGCACTTGCTGCTGCTCTACTTATAGAGTTAGGTAAAGAGTTGGTCAAAATAGCACTGGCTTTCTCATTTACAACATCTTGATAAAGGTTTTCTGATGTTTTAACTATTGGGGTTTTACTTGGTTGGTAACTATTTAGATAAATTGAATTGGAACTTCTATAAAAATCAAATGCACCATGGAATGCTTTCATCATAAAAAAACTTTTCTAATTAATATACCAGCAAGTATACCATAAACCTAAAGATCTGAAAAAAGGGAATACCATGTGCTTTAAAGTTTGTAGAAGATTTATTTTGGAGAAATATTATGTTTGATTTTTTATCTCAGTTTAAGAACCAACCTAAAGTAGACAATAGACAGTTTAAAAACTCACTGGACAAAATTTTTGAAAATGCAAAAGACGACAAGATCTCTGTTGTTAGTCCTAAATATTCAAAAACAAAAACTATTAGTAAAAAAGACTTTTTTAAAATTATGAGTATTTAATTACTGATAAGGTATAAATTTTTTCATTTTTTTAATTTCTTGAAGAACAATTTCTTTAGAAATAACGCTTTTTCTATCATCTTTAAAAAACTCTCCAAAGGGAGAGATTATTCCACTGGATTTTGCCATATCATCATTAGATAAATCACTAAGAACAACGAAACATCTGTTAGCAATAGCAAGACCATTGGCTAACTTTTCGAAATGGGTTTTTCTTAATTTTCCCCAAGCTGCTGGAATCAAGATTATATCAACTCCTTCAAGCTCTTTCCATAATTCTGTAAAACGAAGCTCAAAACAGATGAGGATTCCATATGTTACATCATTAATTTGAAATTTTTGGATCTGATCTTTTGTACCACTTTTAAAATACTTATCTTCATTTCCCAAGAGAAAAAGTTTATATTTTGATTGTTGATGGATTATTTTATTTTTATGAAATACTTTTGCTGTATTGAAAAAATCATTACCTTTTTTTTCAATCATAGTAATAGCAAAAGGCGTTTTTCCAATTTCTTTTGAAAAAGTTTCAGTGGCATATTTTGAAAATTCACCAGCTTTTTCAAAATTTTCATAGTCAAAACCTGTGAGAGAGACTTCAGGAGCTAAAATAAAATCACTATCAATATTTTGTTTGTAGTTTTTTAGTATAAGATCTAAGTTTTTTTGATAGTTAGGAGATATTTTTGTTTGTAAGGTTGTTATTTTCAAAAAGAGATCTTTTTTTTATCTCTATTTCTAAAATAGACACATTGGGTAAATCCTATCTCTTTGGCAAGATCTACACACTTTTGAAGATTCATTCCCACCTGTTCAGGTTTATGACCATCACTACCAAAGGTTATATCAATTCCATTTTCATAAACCAACTCTAAAAGTTCTCTTGAAGGGTATTGCTCCCCAATTGGTTTTCTAAAACCAGCTGAATTTATCTCAACAGTCATGTTAGATTTTTTAATAGCTTGGATTGCTTGTTTTGCTATGGTCTTGATATCTTTATTGGGAAGATATTTAAAGATCTTTATCAGATCTAAATGACCTACAATATCAAATTTACCCATTTTTGCCATTGATTCTATAGCAAAAAAATACTCTTCCCAGATTTTATCAATATCTCTACTTTCGAACTCTCCAATAAACTCTGGATTATCAAAACCCCACTTGTTTAAAAAGTGAACAGAACCTATGAAATAGTCTACTTTCTTTTTAAGAAACTCACTATTCATATAACCTTTTAAAAAGTCAACTTCATACCCTAATAAGATCTCTATTTTGTTTTTATACTTCTCTTTTAATATAAGTAAATCTTTTTCATAGTCTTTGGATTCTTCCAAAGACATTCTATATTTTTTATCAAAATCCATTGGGGCGTGATCACTAAAACCAAAATATTTGGTTCCATTGGAAATAGACTGTATAATATACTCTTCCATTTCCCCTTCAGCGTGGTTACAAAGTGTAGTGTGATTGTGTAGATCTACTATCATTAAAATCCCCTAAATAGTGTAAGATTATTTTACTATAAAGTTGTTTTTTAAACCAATAGTGTGGTAGTATAAGCTTTAATATTTATAAACTCCTTACAAGGATAGGTGATGACTCAAGAAGATCTTGATTCAATGATGGCAAGTGATATTGAAATCGATGAAGAAATAGCAGAAAACCCAGATAATGAAGACTTTGGCGAAGCTGCTGAAGATTTCAAGGTTAGCCCTGAACAAAAATGGCCACCACCACCACCGACACAAGAACATAAAGTTGTTCACCAATTAGACGAAGTAACAAAAGATTCAGAAGAGAATGCTGGACAGATTTTTGATGTACTAGAAGAAGTTAGTAATGGTGCAATGGATGTGGAAGATGGTGCAGGAAAAATTTCTGATGATATTGAATCTATCAAAGAGACTTTTTCAAAACTTTCTGAAAGTTTTCCTAATATTGAAACTTTTAAAGAGCAGATAGCTAAATGTGAAAATATTATTGCCAACTCTTCAAAGTTAACAGATGTAGCTCAAAATTTAAATGATCAAAGTATGATGGCTATGGACGCTATGCAGTATCAGGATATCCATAGACAAAAAATTGAGAGGGTTATTAACGTAATGAGATCTCTATCAAAATACATGAGCTCACTATTTGAAGGTAAAATTGATGATGAGAAGAGAGTTAGCTCTGCAACTCACATCGCAGGTGATTCAACAGAAGATGTTGTTGATGAAGATGATATTGAAGCATTAATTGCTGCATTTGGTAAGTAACAATTAGACCTGAACTACTTTCTCCAGCAGGAGACCTTGATAAATTAAAAATTGCATTTGCTTACGGAGCAGATGCAGTTTATGCAGGGTTAAGTCATTTCTCTTTACGTGTTCGAAGTGGTAAAGAGTTTACAGACGAACTTTTTTTAGAGGGTATCAATTATGCCCATGAGAGAGGGAAAAAACTCTATGCAACTGTAAATGGTTTTCCATTTAATTCGCAAATAAAACTATATGAAAATCATATTGCAAAACTTAGAGATATGAATGTTGACGCATTTATTGTTGCAACACCTGGGGTTATAAAACTTTGCCGTGACATCGCTCCAAATATTCCGATACATCTTTCTACACAAGCAAATGTGCTAAACTATATGGACGCTGCTGCTTATGTTGATATGGGTGTAGAGAGAATCATTGCTGCCCGTGAGATAGGATTAAAAGATCTTGTAAGTATAAAAGAGAAACTTCCTAAGTTAGAAATAGAGATCTTTGTTCATGGTTCTATGTGTTTTGCCTACAGTGGAAGATGTTTAATCTCATCTTTACAAATGGGAAGAGTTGCCAATAAAGGAAGTTGCGCCAATGATTGTAGGTTTCAATATGAAGTCTATGCAAAAGCAGAAGAAAGCGACGCTGAAATTAAATTAGTTGAAGGTGACGAGGGAACCTACATCTTCAATGCAAAAGATCTTAACCTTATAGAGTATGTAAAACAGATTATGGATCTTGGAGTTGTAGATAGTCTCAAAATTGAAGGTAGAACAAAAGCACACTACTATTTAGGAGTTGCTACAAGGACTTATCGTGACGCTATTGATGAAGTATTAGCAGGAGAATTTAATCCACAGAGATTAAAAAATGAACTGGCGACAATTAAGAACCGAGGATATACAGATGGTTATCTTGTAAAAAGACCATTTGAGAGAAAAGACACCCAAAACCATAAAGAAGAAATTGGTGCTGGGACAATGCAAGTTGTTGCAATTGTTACAGAAAGCGGAAAATATTTTATGGCTAAACATAAGTTTGTAAAAAATCATCCTTATGAAGTGGTAGTTCCCCATGGTGGAAAGATAGATTTTGTTGATAATGAGATAGGTAAGGTTTATGAAGACAACGGAACAGTTTTTGTTGTTTTCAAAAAAATCATAACAGAAAAAGGTAAAGAACTAGAGGAGATACATTCAGGAAATGTAAATCCTGTAGAACTTCCTACGGAGTTTTTACCATATACATTAATTAGAGGAGAAGTATAAATGAAACCATTTGTTGCAATTTTAATGGGAAGTAAAACTGACCATAGCATTATGGAAAACTGTCAAAAAGTTTTAGATCAGTTTGGAGTATCATATGAGTACCTAGTATCGTCAGCTCATAGAACTCCAGCAAGAACAAAAGAGTATATTAAAAATGCAGAGGAAAAAGGTGCGGCAGTTTTTATCTGTGCAGCAGGTATGGCAGCACACTTAGCAGGAGCAGTAGCAGCTGCTACAACAAAACCAGTTCTTGGTGTTCCAATGCCAGGTGGTGGTCTTGATGGTGTTGACGCTCTATATTCAACAGTTCAAATGCCTGCTGGTATGCCAGTTGGTACAGTTGCAATAGGAAATGCAGGAGCAAAAAATAGTGCTTATTTAGCAGTTCAGATTTTAGCTCTTAATGATTCAGAATTAGCTAAAAAACTACTAGAAGATAGAGAAGCTCAAGCTCAAAAAGTTGAAGAGGATTCAAAAACTATAGAAGTTTTTATCTAAGCTATTAAATTACAAAGGGGAGAGAGATCTCCCTAGTTTTAGTGGATTTTAGTTGATACTAAAAGTTAGTTTCAACTAAAACTCATTTATAAAGTGATGTTGTTCAGAGGAAGGAAATTCATATGCAGACTTGGTTAGATATTGATGAATTCGCAAAACTGGTAAAAAAAGATCCAGATATTGTGGAGAAGATGTGTGAAGAGAATAAGCTAGTTAGTAAAATTGAAGGTGGAATCAGATATGTTGAAACTGCCAGTGCTACTTCTGTTTTAGTTCCACATGAAGATAAGGCTCTTGTAAATCCTGAAAATGAGGAAGAAGCTATTCAAACAATGGGCTTTGTTGAAAAGACCATTGGAACAATTCTTACAATGCACGACAAAGTTGTTGATGCAAAAGATGAGACACTAGAAGCTTTAAGATCTGAAAACCAGTTCTTAAAAGAGGGTCTTTTAGCAATGCAAGAGCTTTATGAAGAAGATAGAAAAGCTATCGAAGTTCTTACAAAACAGTTAAAAATCTGCCAAGAAGAGCTAGAGTTTACAAAAAGAAAATACAAGTTAATGTGGGGAAAAGCAATAGAGAATGCCAATAAGTAACGATAAATCTTTAACATTTAGTGATCTTCTTCTAAAGCTTCAAGAGTTTTGGAAAGACCAAGGCTGTAATATTGTACAGCCATATGATATTCCTGCAGGAGCTGGAACATTCCACCCAGCGACACTTTTAAGATCTTTAGATTCAAAGCCATGGAGTGTTGCATACGTTGCTCCTAGTAGACGTCCTACAGATGGAAGATATGGAGAGAACCCAAATAGACTAGGAAGCTACTATCAGTTTCAAGTTCTAATTAAACCAAGTCCAGAAAATATCCAAGAACTTTACCTAAAAAGTTTAGAGTATTTAGGGTTAGATCTGAAAAACCACGATATTAGATTTATTGAAGATAATTGGGAGTCTCCAACTTTAGGTGCTTGGGGTCTTGGCTGGGAAGTTTGGCTTGATGGTATGGAAGTAACTCAGTTTACATATTTTCAACAAGTTGGTGGTGTTCCTTGTGAGCCTGTTGCTGTTGAAATTACATATGGTACCGAAAGACTAGCAATGTATCTTCAAGGCGTAGATACAATTTTTGATATCAAATGGAATGAGAATACAACTTATGCTGATATGCACTTTGAAGGTGAGTATGAATTTAGTAAGTATAACTTTGAAGTTGCTGATACAGCAATGTTATTTGATATGTTCTCTAAAGCACAAAATGAGTGTAAAAGAGCACTAGAAGCTGGTCTTCCTCTTCCTGCGTATGATCAGTGTATGATGGCTTCAAACTTCTTCAATACCCTTGACGCTAGAAAAGCAATCTCAGTGACACAAAGGGCTGATTATATCTTGCAGATCCGTGAACTTGCTAAAGGTTGTGCGATGCTTTATAAAGAACAAGAAGAAGACAGAGAAAATCGTTTAAAAAAAGCTACAGAAAAAAATTAGACTGTCGATTTAATATTGAAGTCGGTTGCGGGCATCTACAAAAGTAGGTGCCTATTTTTATTTCCTCATTTAAGTACAATCTTTAAAATCAACTACAATTTTTACAAATGGTAATAAAATATAGAGAAAATTTGACAATTCTTTTTTTAATGGTTATAATTTATTACTAAAAACGATAATTCATTGTTTTTGTATATAAATTTTTAAAAGGAGTAGGAGATGTTTAAAGTAAAAATTCTTCAAGAAATAGAGTTCTCTGAAAATAGAATTGGTAGATTAGTTGGTAGTGAATCTGATAAATTATGTAGCGCTGAAATTTTAACAACAGATGGAATCACAAGAGCATTTGGATTTACCCTTGATGAAGCAATCAATAAAGCATTTGAAAAGTTTGAAAAAGTAGCTTAGTTTTATTTGAAGGGATAAATCCCTCTATCCCTTATTTCTCTATCAATTTGAAAAACATCATCAACACAATTAAGGGTAATACCTTTATATTTCTCTACTGTAACTAGGATATTTCTACTAATATCTGAAAAATCACATTTTCCTTTGATAAAAGAGTCGATAGCAACTTCATTAGCACTGTTCACAACAACACCTAGATCTGGATTAGCTAGTAGTTCATCTTTTATTTTCCAAGCTGGGTATCTATCTGTTCCAATCTTTCTAAACTCCATAGATCCAAGTTCTGTAAAATCTACTGGTTTTAAGATTTCTGTATCGACTTTTCTCATTAAAGCATAAGCAATAGGAAGTTTCATATCTGCATTGGCAATATGAGCTGTTGTGCTTCCATCAACGAAATCTATTAAAGCATGGATAATAGATTTTGTTTCTATAAAGCCATCAAGTGCAGGGGCTGTATGAAACTTATCTTTAAAGAGCCAATACCCCTCCAAGAGTTCAAAGATCTTATTAACCATAGTTGCACTATCAATGGTGATTTTTTGTCCCATAGACCAGTTTGGATGTTTTTGTGTATCTGCTAAACTTGCTTTAGCAATGTCTTTTACATTCCAGTCTCTAAAGGCACCACCACTGGCAGTAATATACATTTTTGAGATCTGTTTTTTATCTTGTAGAAGGTACCAAAGACCAAAGTGTTCACTATCTATTGGTGTAATATTAGAACAGTCGATAAATTTTCCACCAGCAACCAGTGACTCTTTATTTGCCAGTGCGATTTTCTTCCCTAGTTCTTGAGCTTTTAGTGTCGGCTTTAAACCTAAAAAGCCTACCAAAGCGTTCACAACCACGTCAGACTTAGATACTTCTATAGCTTCTAAAATTGCTTCTTCGCCGTAAGTTACATTAGGATGAGAAATTTTTTCTTTTGATTCTAAGTCACCAACAACAACT
This sequence comes from Campylobacterales bacterium, assembly GCA_025800305.1. GTDB lineage: Bacteria > Campylobacterota > Campylobacteria > Campylobacterales > SZUA-545 > JAOXRY01. The sequence continues at coordinate 11,910 of JAOXRY010000137.1, forward strand.
CTTTCAGGTTGAAACTCATTAATTTGTTGTTGGAGAAGTTCTGTATTTCGTCCTGCTACTAAAGTTTCAACTTTTAAGCCAAACTTTTTTGCAATATATAAAGTATTTACGCCAATTGAACCAGTAGAACCAAGAACTATCATCTATTTAGATCTTTGTCTATCTAACCAGACCATAATCCCTTTTTGTGCATGAAGTCTGTTTTCTGCTTCATCAAATACTGTATCTGCATGTTCTTCGAAAACTTCTTCTGTTACTTCTTCCTCTCTGTGAACAGGAAGGCAGTGCATGAAGATACCATTATTTGTAAGATTCATCATCTCTTTAGTTACAGTAAACTCAGCAAAAGCTTTCTCTCTAATCTTTTGTTCTTCCTCTTGACCCATAGAAGCCCAAACATCTGTTGTTACAACATCAGCGTCTCTACAAGCCTCATTAGGATCATTTGTAAAAGTGATTTTAGCTCCACTTTTTTTAGCATTTTCTTGTGCAATATCTTGCCACTCTTTTGGGATCTCATATCCTACAGGAGATGCGATTCTAAAATCTAATCCAACAATTGAAGCAAACATCAACCAGCTGTTTGCCATATTGTTTCCATCACCAATCCAAGCAACTGAAGAATTTTCATTTAAACCCTTCTCTTTCATTGTTAAAAAGTCTGCCATAATCTGTACAGGATGGAAATTATCTGTTAGACCATTTATAACTGGAACCGAAGAGTATTTTGCAAACTCTTCTAATTTTTCGTGGCTAAATGTTCTAATCATAACCATATCAACCATTCTAGAAAGTACACGAGCTGTATCTTTCATAGGTTCTCCACGACCAAGTTGAATATCTTTAGATGAAAGAAAAAGTGCGTGTCCTCCAAGCTGGTACATGCCAACTTCAAAACTTACTCTGGTTCTTGTACTGGATTTTTCAAAAATCATCCCTAGAGTTTTGTCTTCTAAGTGATCTGTTCTTTCATTTTTGAACTCTTTTTTAATATACATAGCAAGATCAATAATCTCTAAGAGTTCTTCTTTTGTATAGTCTTTGATTGATAGAAAGTGTCTCATCATAAAATCTTTTAAATTTGAAATAAAAAAAGGATTATTTTACCCTAAGTTTTTTCAAATGTATAGTATTTCAGAAATAAAAGTAGGAAATCCCCTAAAGATTAGGGGATTAAGAAGTGACTAGTTAATTATTCTAGAATCATTATGGCTAACAACTCTAAATCTATACTGGTGAATTTGTTTATTTCCAAGTTTATCAAAAGCTTGGATATTTACTGTATAAACACCAGATCTTTTAAAAGATAGAGGTTCTTTGTATAGTTTTACTTTTCCTTTTTTCCCAATGCTATAAAAGATCTTGTCAATTCCTACATCATCATCAGATGCTCCTAGATAAAGTTTTGTTCTTTTTGCAAAGGTTTCGATGCTATCATCTATACCTTTTAGCTTTAATTTCTTAGCTCTTAGACCGTTGATACTAAAGTGTGCATAGATCTTAGGAGGGTTAGTATCAATGATTATTGTTGCTTTTTTAGACTTTGATCTATTATTGACATTGTCACTACTTTCAACACTTAAAGTAAGCTCTTGATTCTCCATCACATCCTTAGGTAAAAATCTTCTTTTGTAGTTTGTAAATTCTTTATTTCCAAATTTGTAGTAGATTTTATTAACTCCAGATAGGTTATCTTTTGCCCATAGTAATATTTTGGTAGATCTACTAATGTAGTGGATTCCATCTTGCTGAAAGTGTTTACCTTTAAAGTTAATATGATTGATTGGAGAGTATCTATCTAAAATAAAAGTTTTAGTAGTTCTTTTCTCTTTGTTGCCTAAATTATCAATTCCGTAAAAATCTACTGTTTCTTTAAAGTCAGCTGGAGAATAGATGTCTTTATGTGCTTTACTGTAATCTGGAGCAAACTTAAATGGTTCTGTATATGGTGTTTCTACTTTTCCAATTTTATATCTTATTTCATTAACCCCAGAAAAGTCTTTAGAAGTAAGTTCAACTTCAGATCTTGCAGAGACATAAGTTGTATTTTTTCCTTTGAAACTATCTCCTAATATTTGAAGGGATGTTTTAGGAGGTGTTTTATCAATAGCAAATTTTTTGGTGTTACTTTTTTCTTTATTACCAATAGTGTCTACTGCAAAGTATTCTAAAGAGTATGAACCACTTCTAAGACCTTTTGTAGTAACAGGTTTTTTATACTTTTTAGTTTTTCCATTGTTGATTTTATAATACACTTCTCCAACACCTGCATCACTATCAGTTGCCGATAGAGTTACTTTACCTTTTTTACCTAGAGAAGGAGTGTTGTTGTCTGTATATACGTGACCTGTGATAGAGTCATTAGATACAGGAGAAGAACCATCTATAAAAATGTTTTTCTTGAATTCTCTTGAGATATTTCCTACATTGTCAACTGTATAGATTTTAAAAGTGTACTTTCCTTCATTTTCAAGAGATATTTCTCCTCCTGCTTTTCCAAAAACTTTGGTTTCTCCATCATTAACAGATACATAAATAGAGTTGACACCAGAGTAATCATCGTTGGCACTAAATTGAAATGTAGAATTAAGTTTATAATATTTAAGACTACTACCAGAAACATAGCTTTTACTATTTTTTTCTTTAACAGTTAAAGTTGGATAGTCTTTATCATAGTAAATTTTTGTAAACCTTGAAGGATCATTTGGTTTTAAATTTCCATCAGTACTTTTGCCATTTTTTTCTATATATCGGTGATTAATACTGTGTCTACCACTAGCACCAAGCTTTACGCCAATCTTTTTTCCTGAGTTGATGGTAGCAATATTTCTTAATGGAGTAACTTCTCCATCAGATGTTCCTGCAACAAATAGAAAAATTTCACCAAAAGGTGAGAATGTTTTATCTTTTGTTAGGTAAATCTTCTTTTTATGATTAGTTTCTATTTGGTTAAAAAGAGAATTTTCCGCTGGTGTCTGATTTGCAAAACTTAGTGTAGAGAATAGTAATACCCCTATGATATAAAGCTTTGTTCCATGTAAAAAATCCATTATTTGGCCTTTAATGCTTATTTTCTAATTAAACTATCGACAGGAAATTTTATTTTTTAAATTAATTATGTATAATAAGCCAAATTTAATTTTAATAAAGGACTAAAGAATGAAAAATATTCTTAAATTAGTAATGGCAGCTGTTCTTCTACTTGGTTTAAGTACTGTAACTGCAAGTGCAAGTGTAGCTAAAGGACAAAAGTTATACCAAAAGAAATTAAAGTCAGCTTGTGGTTTTACAGGTGCAGCAATGGCTGGAAAACACTCACAAGACGAGTGGGAAGCTTTTCATAAAAGTGGTTTAGATAAAGAGATTAGAAAACTTTGTCCAAGTGTTAAAGATAAAAGTTTAAAAGGTAAGTACTTACCACACTATTTTGACTTTTTCTATGAGTATGCAAACGACAGTGGTAACGTACCTAGTTGTTAATCATAGTTAACAATCTGAGTTGGTAGATTCTACCAACTCAATCTCTTCTTCTAAAACAATTCCAAACTTTTCTTTTACTTTTTCTTTAGCCAGTTTAATTAGGTACTTACTATCTTTGTAGTTTCCATTTCCAAGGTTTACTAAAAAGTTAGCATGGATATCGCTCCAAGCCATATCACCTTTTTTAAAACCTTTTAAACCAACCCCATCGATAAGTCTTCCAGCACTATCGCCTTTAGGATTTTTAAAAACACTACCAGCACTTGGATCTTTTGGTTGATTTTTTCTCATATTTTCAAAAACTGTAAGAAGATCTAAATCAAACTCTTTTTCAATTTTAAATGTAGCTTCTAAAATCACGCCATCAATTTTTGTGTATCTATATCCAAATTCTATATTGTTTTTTTCTAATGTTTTTTTATGGGTTGTAACTGTTAAAAGAGAGTTAAATATCTCATACTCTTTCATTCCTGCATTCATCTTAATAAGACCACCAAGCTTTCCCGGTAGCTTTCCTAAAAACTCTAGACCTCCAATATTATTTCTTTTACAAAAGCTGAAGATCTTTCCACTAGGTGTAGCTCCACCAATTGTTAAGATATTGTTTTCATAAGTGATGTAATTGTATTTATCTGAGAGAATAGCAAGAGGAGGTGGAGTATCTGATACTAGTAAGTTATTTGCTCCACCAAGAATAAAGTATTTTTGAAAATCTGAGAAATCATCTTCTAAAATAGTGACTTGGATTTTAGAACCAACTTTTATAGAAGAGTATTTGGAAAAATCAATCTCTCTTGTCATTTTTCATTGGCACTTTTTTCAAAGTAGAGGTCAAAGTCGTAAAATTGAGACTCATAAATCCCAGGATCTACATTAAGTAACTGGACAGAAGAGCCTTCGTAGTTTTTAATTTCATAGTAAAGTAGGGCAAGACCATATCTAGCTTCAAAATTTCTCTTATCTGTCATTAGAGCCAGTTCTAGTAAAGCAATAGCATTCTCTTTATGTCCTGCTCCAATTGCTGCCACTGAAGCTTCTAAAAGGGTAAGAGTATCTTTTACATCTTGTTCATCAATTAGTTGATTATAAATTACAAAAGCCTCTTCAAAGTAACCTAAATAGACATTAATAAGAGCTAGACCTTGCATTAGACCTTTTGGGTTATTGACCTCAATTGCCAATGCTTTTTGAAACATCGTTCTTGTTTTTCTTAGATTACCAGTTAGTAGACTTAGCTTAATATAGAGATTTCTAATGATTGGAGATCCATAAAAAAGTGAATTTTTATCAAAGTTATTTTCAATCATAAACTCTTGAAATCCAAAGGCTTTTTGTTTCATTGAGTATTTTCTATTATTTCCATAAATATCAAGAACATTTGCAAGAAGTTCTTTTGGAAAAAGTTCTCTTAGTTTTGCTGTTTTATCTTTTAGTACATTGTATCTTTCAAGTTTGTCAGCTGTGAAGATATCAAGCAACATATATCTAGGATCCTCTCCTTTTTCACTTTCAAGCCATCTTGCAAAAGCTAGGATGTTTTTAGTATAAAAATTTAAAAGAGCCAGATAAAACCTTGATTCTTCATCTTGTTTAGGTTGGAAATACTCTAAAAGTTCTTGAAGTTTTTTATCTTCGTTATGTCCTGCAAATTTTGATGTTAAAACTGTGAAAACACCTGCCATTTTGTTATTTTGGTTAAGGAAATAAGCTCTTTTAAAATGTTTATAGGCATTTTTGTAGTCACTTAATTGTGCATAAGAAAGAGCAAGGTTGTATTCTAGCACGTCATGGAATTCATAATTTTTTTCTAGCTTTTTAAAAATACTATTTGCCTCAATTAATCGGCTATTTAGAGCAAGTTTTGCAGCAAGAGTCATACTTCCATGTACTCCTGATAAAGTGATACTATCATTAAGATAACGTTTGGCATTTTCCACATCGTTATCTCCTATACTCATCTCTCCTTTTTGTAAAAGCTCCATAGTTTTATTTGGTTTTAAGATCTGATAAGGAGTAAAGTAAAAAATAGAACCTAAAAAAACCTTGTCATCAAGAAGAAGCTTAGAAGAGAAATAGTCTTGAGCTAGGTCTACATCAAAAAGCCTCTCTTTTAGTTTAACTTCTATTGGGTACTCACCAATAGAAAGTTTTTTCTCAAGGATAGAGTTAAGTTGAGTCCCAGCTTGGTTTAACTGACCTGTCTTAAAATAGGTTAAAATCATCGCTTCTTTTGATTTATTTATATCTACATTGGCACTAATAGCGTCTTTAAATTTTCCTATAGCTTTTTCATATTCTCCAATTTTTCCATATAGTAGTCCA
>JAOXRY010000180.1 GCA_025800305.1 Campylobacterales bacterium
AGCTTTGATTTAAGGCTGTTAAAAAAAAGTAGTAGTGCTTTTTTGAAAGTTTTTCATCGTCTTTTATAGAAGTCAACAAAGCATAAGTTTCATCAGTAAGACCAAAAATAAGATAGTTTTTAAAAGGCTTTGTATCTCTAAATCGCTTTATAAGAGATAGCCCATAAAAAGATTGTCTAACATTTACAAAAAAACTAGCAATAGCAACATCGATTAATCCAAGTTTGCTATTAAGAAAACCTACAGCAACAAACTGTAAAGCACCTGCATAAATAAAAATTGACATAATAGGTGCTAAATACCATGGATATTGAAAGCTCACCAATAGTAAACCAAATGCCATACCAAGGACTAAATATCCCATAAAAACAGGAATGGATACCTGTAAAGCTCTTTTAAACTCTTTCTTCAAATAATTCTTCTTTTGATTTTTATTAAGACGTTTTGTCAAAAAGTGAATAGTAGTTTACCATAGTAAATATGAAGTTCTTAATTAAATAGCTCCTCCAATTGTTATTTTTTTATTAAAAACTTCTTTTTTAGCAAATAAAATTTTGTATTTTGAAAGAAGATAAGCCGAAGGTTCTGCTACACCTTTTATCTGAAAAAATTCTTCTGCTTTAGATCTGGAAAACTCCTCTTCTAAATTGTTAATATCTTTTTCACTAAAAAAGTTCTCTTCAAATCCATATTTTTCTAGGTATTCTAAAAGTCCAACTTCATCACTTTTGGCTTCAAAAGATCCAATTGCTTTTATATTCTTCAAATCTAACCCATGAAGATCTAAAAACTCATTTACTGCTTCTTCAATCTCAATTAAAGTTGTTCCTCTATTCATCCCTATTCCAAGATAGACAGGAGGTTTTAAAAGTAGTTCATCACTTTTTTTTCCAGGAACTATATAGACTTTTGGATTACTTATCTCAACTTCATTTTCAAGATCTATAAACTCTAGATTTTCACTTTTAAGATCTTCAAAGATCTTTTTATAGGTAACTACAGAAACAGTTTTTTTATTGATTAAAGAATTGGAGATATTTGCTAACTTTTCAATATTAGAGATTTCAAAATCATTCTCTTTAGCGTACATATCAAAAGCAAAAGTCTTTGTCTGATCTGTAGCGGTTGTTGTAAAGGAAATTGCACCATCAATTTTTGAAACAATCTCTTCCGTTAACTCATTAGCTCCGCCAATATGACCGCTAAGAAGAGGAATAAATTTTTTTAGATCTAGGCTTCCAACAATTACTGCTGGATCTTTTATCTTACTTTCTAAAAAAGGAGCTATTTTTCTTACAACAATTCCTGTTGCTAAAAGAAAGATTACTCCATCGCATTTCCAGATACGAGGAAGAATATCATCAAGCTTTTCAAAGTCTCTCTCTTTAGTATAATGAGTTACTTGATGATTATCTAAGATCTGTGATAAATCTTCACCAGCTTTGAAGCTAGGATGGTTTATTGAGATAATTGATAATAAGATAAGGTTGTCTTTCCAAACTTTTTAGTTTTAATTTTTTCAAATGAACCAATTTCATCATCAAAATCAAAATTACTAAGATGTTCTATTGTAAAGCCCATTGTCTTTTCGACAGGAAGGCTTTTAATAAGTTTTATAGTTTTATCATAGATATTTTCTTGATTCTCCCTTATGTTAAAAGGAGGGTCCATATAAAAATATAAGTTCTTAAGATCTGTTTTTTCAACCTCATTTGGAATCATTGCAAAGCAATTTCCTATAAAAGTTCTTTTGTTTCCAATCTCTAGATCTTTTAAGTTCTTTGCTAAGATCTTATAAACCTCATTATCAAGCTCAAAAAACCATGCTTCTTTAGCTCCACGGCTAATTGCTTCAATCCCCATAGAGCCACTTCCACCAAAGCACTCAATAAAAGTATAATCATAAATATCAACACCAATAGTATTAAAAAAAGACTCTTTTACGATTTGCTTTGTTGGTCTTGTTCCTGGTGTGTCTGGAAGATGAAAAGTTCTTCCTTTTAGAGTTCCTGTTGCTACTTTAGATTTAATCGTTTTTATTCTTGATCCTTTATCATCTTTACAAACTCTTTTTTCTCTTCATTGTAATACTCAATTTCACCACTTTCCATGATATAGTACCAACCTCTAAGATTTAGACTCCCCTCTTCAACTTTTTCTCTAATTGTTGGATAGGTAAGAAGGTTCTTCAATTGAAAAATTACAGAAATTTTCTCTGTCATAATTAGTTTATTTTGTTCTGTTTCATTAGCTCCAATGTGTGCCTCAACATAATTTTTTGCTTCTTGACCATGTTTTAGCCAATTTTTAACATGATGAAGCCCTTGTGTTTCTAACTTTTCTGTCTGGTAAAGTCCAGCAATAGCACCACAATGAGAATGACCACAAACAATAATCTCACTTACTCCAAGAATAAAAACAGCATACTCAACAGCTGCTGCTATTGAGTTTCCACTGGTTCCATCCTCTTTATATGGAGGAACAATATTTCCAATATTCCTTGCTACAAATAGATCTCCAGGTTTTGTATCTGTAATTAGATTTGGAACAACTCTTGAATCACTACACCCAATAAAAAGAGCTTTTGGGTGCTGTCCATTTTCTACAAGATCTATATATCTATGTTCATATTTTTTAAACTTATCTTCTAAAAAATGTTTATTACCTTCAACTAGTTTTTTAATACTCATGACTGATACTTTTTCTTTAATAAACTTGCAACTTCTGTTGCAAACTGTTGTGTTAATTTCTCTATCTGCTTATCTATATCTGACTGATTCTCTTCATTAATATCATCTATAGCCCTAGAAAGTTCTATCTGCTTCTTCATTTTGTCCAATGTAAGCATTAAAGAGGTCTTTGTAAATGGTTTTTTAATAACAGCGTCTTCATCACTTCCAACAATCAAAAGTGGCTTCTCTGTTTTTATATACCCATCACTAATTACCGCTTTACAACTATCAAAATTACTTTTATAATCTTTCAAAAAGATCTCTAAAGAACTCTGTATTAAAGGGGATTTGCACTTTATAAAAACATTTATCATGAAGAAATTATACAAAAAATAAAATTTTGTTGGGTATTTAATTAAAGTTTTTATTTTAATTGTCGATATGTAGAGATAAGTGAACAAAATTTATATAAGGAGTGACAGATGAATGTATTTGACAGTGCACAAATAAATACACAAAAAGCTGTTACGCAACCAAATAAAACAAGCAAAGAAACAGCACCAGTAGGAATAAAAAATGCTGGAAATAGTTCTGTTGAACAAACAGATTCACAACCAACAAAAGAGACTTTAAAAGAGCTAACCAACTCTTTAAATAAGTCTGCTGCATCAACTTCTAAACACGTTAAATTTGAATACGGTGAAGATATTGATGGACTTTATATTAATGTTATTGACACAAATACCGATTCTTTAATTAGTAGATTTCCTTCCGAGGAAGCGGTAAACTTGGCGAAACATATGAAAGAAATAGTTGGAGTGATGTTCGACAAGAAAATTTAGTCTAAAGGTTTAATATGGCAGCTATAAATAGTTTAGGGATAACTTTTGCAGGAGCAGAGTCCAAGCTAAATAGTGAACTTATTGAAAAGCTAAAAGAAGCAGATAAAAATGCCTACACTAAACCAGCAGAAGCCAGTCTTGAAAAAGTAAAAACTCAAAGAGAAGATTATAAAGAGTTAAAAACAGCACTAGAAGCTTTAAGTAAATCAACAGAATTTTTTTCTAGTGAGCTGACATACTTAAAAAGATCTGCATCAGCTACAGGAGATGGTGCTGATGTTTATGCTGACGATGGTGTTGATCCACAAAGTGGAAGTATTCATATTAAAACTATTGCCAAATCTGGAGTTGTAGAATCAAAAGGTTTTGCAACAAAATCAACAATCATTAATAATACATCAGACAACCAATTACTAAAACTAAAAGTAGATGGTAAAGAGTTTAAAATTGATGTTATACCAAATATGACACTTGAAGACTTAAGAAGTCAAATTGCTGACGCAACAGATGGGAATATTATCCCTTCAATTTTAGATACAGGTGGAGATGATCCATACAAACTGATTTTAAAATCAAAAGAGACAGGAGCGGATCAAAACATTGAAGTCATAATTGACGATGAAGCAAAATTCGACTTAGATCTTAAAACAATCCAACAAGCTAGTGACGCTGAATTTGAATATAACGGTGTAACTATTAAAAGAGACAATAATACAATTGATGACCTTTTTGTTGGTATCAAGATGGAACTGAAAAAAGATGATTCTGATATTAGTTTCAAAATTGAAAGAGATCTAACATCTATGGCAAAAGGTATGCAAGATTTTGTAGATGCATACAATGAAGCAATGAAAATAACGAAAAAACTTACAACCTACAACGAAGAGGATACAAGTGCTGCTTCATTTATGGGAGACTCTAGACTTTCTAGTATTCAAACAAACCTAAACCAAGAACTTTTCCAATTTGTCAATGATAAAACTATGGCCGATTATGGATTGGATCTTACAAAAACAGGAGATCTGATTTTTAAAGCTTCAACATTCAATGAAAAAATGCAAGAAGATCCTGAAGGTATGGAAAAGTTTATGAAAGGTGGAGAGAATATCACGCCTTCTACTTATACCAGTAAAACAATAGGTGTTGAATATACAGCTCATTCAACAACAGTTGATGGAAAACAAGTAACAACTTATATTGAAGGTCCAATGACAGAAAATATAAATATTCCTAAAGGAAATATCAAAATCAACGATATAGAAATAGATGAATTTGAGTTACTAACAACCAATACACCTAAGCAAAATGCAATGATTATGATCAATGCAATTAACGCAAAAACAGATGAAACTGGTGTAAAAGCATCTTTAACAGCTGGAGGAAATCAAATCTTCCTTACTGATAGTTCTGGAGATAACTTTACAGTTTCTAGTGTCAATAACAGTGCTGAAAAAGTTGGTTTAGTAAGTGGAACTTACTTTGGTAAATCAGAAGAATACGACGGGGTTTTTACAAAAATTGAAAGTATGTTTGATGGTATGCTTTCTGGAAGTAACGCTTCTTTGAACCTGCTAGAAACAGGTCTTAAAAATGAAGAAGAGAATATTACAGAAGAAATAGAGAAAACTATTGAACGACTTAACACTAAGTACGATTTAATGGCAACACAATTTGCTATGTATAACTCCCAAATAAGTAGTTTCCAAGCTTCTTTTAAAAGTATTCAGATGCAAATTGATCA
>JAOXRY010000188.1 GCA_025800305.1 Campylobacterales bacterium
TTCCTCCTCCACTTAAAATCATGGCCATTACAACAATTTGATATCTAACAGCAATAAGAGGGTCTACCCCAGATAAGATTTGTCCAGTCATCATTCCAGGTAGTGAAACCAAGCCAACAGCAAGTAGGGCGTTTATCTTTGGAATCATAGAGGCTTTAAAAGCTGCTTTACGTGCTTCAAAAAGCTCAACTGTTTGAATCTCTTTTTCAAATCTCTCACCAGCCAAAGAAACCGAGTTCATAGAGTTGGCATATATCATTCCAGCAAGAGGAATAACATATCTTGGTTGATAAAAAGGTGTTAGATCTAAGACAAGTTCTATAACTAAGATAAGTGTGACTGTTCCACCTATGGCTATAGAAGAAAATACAAGAAGAAAAGCACCTTTATTTTGTTTAATATTTCGAAGAGTAATCATTGTAGACATTGTAACCATTACGAAAATAATTAAAATTCCTATAAGCCAAGAATCATTATTAAAAATATAGATAAGTCCATAACCAATTAAGATAAGTTGAACAACCATTCTAAGTGTTGCGTAAGGTATTTCATCTTTGTTTCCTGTCCATTGTTTGTAGAAGTACCAAACAAAAATAAGAGGAATTAGAAGAAAAAGAAGATTAAAAGGAGGTATAGTTTCCAAAAGTTTTTCCTAAGATGAGTTACTATTGCCATTATACTTTTAATTTTACCAATGAGAAGTAATCAAAATGACACAAAACTTCTAACACTCCCAATCTATTAAAAAAAGAGAGAACTTTTAGTGTATTGTTTTTTACATTCTAATTTTAAATTTACTTAGGATTCAGCTCTGAGTAGAGGAGATTTTTTCCAAAAACTTTTTTAGCAACTTCTTGAACATCTTTATCTGTAATATCTTTGATGATTTTTTCCCTTCCTAAAATAGATTCTAATTCTCTTTTATAGATTTTAGCTTCAACAATTTTATTAAGCCAAAATCCATTGGATTTTTTTCCATACTCATATGAAACAAGACTTTTATTTTTAGCAGTTTCTAGCTCTTCTTTTGTTACTTTATTCTCTTTTAATTGTTGAATAATATCTTTGACATCACCAACTAACTCTTTTTTTCTTTTTGGATCACAGGAGAAGTCTATTTTTCCATAGGCGACTTCATCTAGTAAGGAGATAATTTTTCCATTAATGCTAATTCCGTAGACTCCTGATTTCTCTTCTCTGATTTTTTTTCTTAGTTTTACACGGAGAATATTCATTAAAATTTTTAACGTCTCTTCATTTTTTAAGGTATGTTTTACTGGGTTTCTATATGTAAATGAGATAGAAGAGATATTTTTATTGTTGTAGTTTCTAATAAACTTTTGATACCCATTAACTGGTTTTAATTCTCTATCTTGATAAGTTTCAGTTCTATCTTTTGTTGGAAAGCTACCAAAGTATTTTTCCAGTAATTTTTCAACTTTTTTTAGTTCAATGTCTCCAACTATTACAAAGGTGAAATTATTAAGATCTACAAATCTGTCTTTATAGATTTTTAAAATATTTTTTCGCCTTAATTTTTTAACATCATTGCTGTCTATAAATCTTACCCTTGGATTGTTGTTATATGTATAGCTATAGAGATCTTTTCCAAATCTATATTTTGGATTTTTTAGATTTTTTTCCAGTGAAAAGATATGTTTTTTTCTCTCTTTTTCAAAGTCTTTTTTCTCTAGTTTTCCTTCTGTTAATTTAAGATAAAGAAGTTGAAACATACTTTCAAGATCTTTAGAGCTACTGCTTCCTTCAATCTCTTCCTCTAAAGCACTTAGGCTTAGATTTACTACAACTCTTTTTCCAGAAAGAATTTTATCTATTTGGCTATTGGAAAAACTTTTTGTTCCTCCAATATTCATGTATTGAGTCATACTTTTTAAATCATTAATATCTTCATTGTCATAGACACTACTGCCACCTAAGCTAAAAGCTTTCAAAAAAACTCTGTTTTTTCTGTAATCACTTTTTTTAAAGATAACATTTATACCGTTTTGTAAAGTAAGTTCATAAAGATCCAATTCTTTGTTATATACTTTTTTTAAGATCTTTACTTTTGGAAGTTTTTTATTTACAAGGACTTTAGGAAGCTTTTTTTGTTTTTCAAAGCCTTTGGCTTTTTTGTAGCTTTTTTTAATTGTGTTTTTTACTTGTTTTAAAGTGAACTCTCTTTTTTCCATATCTTGAAAAATAATTATTTTGTTTTTAATTTTTACTATTTTGTTAAAGTAGTTATCAATATCTTTTTTTGAGATCTCTTCAATAAACTTCTTTGTTAATTGGGATTTTTGTTTTTTATCAATAAAAGGTGAGCCTGTTTGAAGATCTGTAATCAATGAATTTATCTCTCTTTTAGAACTTTGAATATTTAAAGAACGGCTATTACGTGTTAATGCTCTTTTTTTTACAAGTTTTAAATACTCATTACTAATTCCAAATTTGTAGAAGTTCCAAATAAAAGTGTAAAGTGTTTCCAAAGCATCCAAAGGATTCTCATCATGGTAAATAAGGCTAAATTTATAAGCCCCTTTTGTTGTAGCAATATTTCCTATTCTTAAAAGTGCGTCGCTATTTTCCTCATAGGATTTAACATTAAAGAGTTCTTTTACTATCTGTTCAATCAAAGCATTTTTAAGATCACTTTCTGTTTTTAAAACTTGAGAGTCTTCTAAAAATTGAACTCCTACAGAATTAATATTAAGCTCTTTATCCCAAACAGTGGCAATACGTAAACTATCTTTGTTGGGAATATCTCTACTTACCAGTTTTCTTTGGGATCTGTTCTTTAATTTTCCAAAGTGTTTTTTTATCAGTTTTTCAATCTCTTTTTTATCAAAATCTCCAACAGCAACAAACTCCATAAACTCTGGTCTATACCAATCTTTATAAAATCTTTTTGCCTCTTTTACAGGAGCATTTCTAACAATATCAAGATCTCCAATAGGAGCTCTATTTAGATATTTACTGTCAGCAAAAAGAAGTTTATTGGATTGCTGTAAAAGTCTTGAACTTAAAGTATCTCTACTTCTTGCTTCTTCTAAAATTATTCCTCTCTCCTTATCAAACTCTTTTTTATCAAAAGATAGGTGTGCTGCCCAATCTTCAAAGATTAAAAAGCTTTTTTCTAAATTGGTTTTACTTACAGGAATAGAGAGTTGATAAAGGGTTCTATCATAGCTAGTACTGGCATTTAAGTGGCTTCCAAAAATGACTCCTAAAGACTCTAGTGATTCTATAAGTCTATTTTTTTCAAAGTGTTTAGATCCATTAAAAGCCATATGTTCAACAAAGTGAGCCAACCCTTTTTGTGAATCATCTTCTTCTAAAGAGCCAACTTTTACCAAAAGTCTAAACTCTGCAACATTTTTAGGAGTTGGATTTTTTTTGATAGTGTATTTCATTCCGTTTTTTAAAACACCTGTGGAAATTGTAGGGTCTAGTTGAAGATCTTTTCCAAAAAAATTTGTTAGTAATAGAAGTATCAGTAGTAGTTTTTTAATCATTAGTTTTCCTAAAATAAGTAGTTTGCTTCAATCCAAAACTGTCTTCCAGCTTGATAAGTTTTTATTGAGTGGGATAGTTTTGCTTTTTCATTAAGTGCGTTGTTTATGTCTATTTTAAAAGATAGCTTCTTTTTAAAAATAGAGGTGTCATAGATAAAGGAGAGATCTACAGTTTTTGTACTTTCATGTTTTACATAATCATACACAGGAACAGAGCTATAAATCGTTTTTCTTGCGTCTTTATTATAGTAGTTATAGGTTTTTGTCTCATTGGTTGCCATCAATTTTGTATATTCATGGGTGTAGTTTAAAAATAGACTTGATTTGAGTTTATCCCATTTATATGTGTAAAGGATTTTTACTTTGTCAGGGTTTTTACTATTGTCATAAGGTAATTTATCTTTTGGAATAAAGTGGCTTTGATCACTTCCATTTTCTTTGTGGTAGTAAACAATA
>JAOXRY010000196.1 GCA_025800305.1 Campylobacterales bacterium
GGGACAATCTTTTATATGTATCCAGCCAGTGACAGGATATGTACACCAAGTAAATGATTCTTCTTTATGTAATTAAATCTTAATAGTAAAAACAGCACCATCTTCTGAGTTATGGGCTATTATCTCTCCTTCCATATTCTCTTCTATAATCATTTTTGACATATAAAGACCAATTCCTGTTCCTTTCCCTTCCTCTTTTGTTGAAAAATAAGGGTCAAAAATTTGTTTTAAAATATCTTTTGGAATTCCCCCGCCATTATCTGAGATAGTAATTACAGCTTTTGTTTCTTCTTGAGTTAATGAAATATTAATTTTTTTATTCTCTTTTCTGTTTTCGTTAAGAGCATCTTTGCTGTTATTGATAAGGTTTAGAATTACTTGGCATAGCTCATTTTCATAGCCATAAGTTGGGATATTTCCTTTTTGAAAATTTACTTTGATGTTACTATTAATCAGTCCGTGTTCTACTAAAGCTAAAGTGTCATTTATTGCATTTGTAATGTAGAAGGGCTTTTTTTTCTTATTTGGTTTAAAAAAGTTTCTAAAGTCATCGATGGTTTGAGACATAGACTTGATAAGAGTATGGGATTTATTGGAAATTTTTTGAATTTTTTCATTGGTCAAATTTTCCATTTGAAGTCCAGTGTCTATAAGGTTCATCTGTAGTGATAAAGCATTTAAAGGTTGTCTCCACTGGTGGGCTATGTTACTAATCATCTCTCCCATACTGGCATTTCTTGACTGTTGGATTAATAAGTGATCTTTCTCTCTATTTTTGATGATTTCATTATTAATTTGTTTTTCTAAATCTCTTTTTCTATTCTCTTCTTTTGTTAGATCTATAAGAGTTATAATTACTTCATTAGAGCTGGAAATAAATCCATAGGAAACTTCAACATCTTTTATCTCACCTTGTCTAGAGATACATTTTTTTCTATGTTTAGAGACAGTTCTTCCACTTTTGGCTAGTTTTATTTTTTCTTTTGATTTGCTGTCTTCTTTATCAGCCAAGTCAAAATATGATTTTCCTATCAACTCATTGGCTGTAAATTCTGTAAAATCTTCAAAAGCTTTGTTAACAAAAGTGAATTTATTTTCTTGATTGATAAAACCAATTGGATTTCCAGCATTTTTTAAAGCCTCTTTGTAGTTTCTTTCACTTTCTTTGATTATTTTTTCGGTTTCTTTTTGATTGGTGATATCTTGCATTTTAGTGATACGAATTCTGCTTTCACTATAGTCAAGGTATTGAGATTCTATTGCTACTGTATGGATATTTCCTTTACTATCAAAAACCTTTCCTTCATAAACAGAGGCTTTTTCTTGGGAAAACTTTCCTTGTAGTAGTTCAACTGAATCTGGATGAAAAAAATCAAAAGGTGTTTTTCCAATTAATTTTTCTGAATATCCAAAGGTCTCCTTGACATTTTTATTGATATATATGCATTTGCCATTTTTTGTAATAAATGTAGATTCAAAGCTTAGATCTAAAAGTGTCTGGGTTAGTTTTTTTTCATCTTCTAGCTGTTTATCTACAGACGAAGAAT
>JAOXRY010000206.1 GCA_025800305.1 Campylobacterales bacterium
TGGAATTGATGAGGAGTATCTAAGTAAAGTATTTGATCAATACTTCTCCACAAAAGGGGAAGAAGGAACAGGTTTAGGACTTTATATGATTAAACTTTTAATTGAAGAATTAGATGGTTCCATAGAGGTCAAAAACAACGATAAAGGCGCTGTTTTTGACATAAAGCTACCTTTAACTTGTAAAAACTCTTAATTTATTAATTCTTAATCCAATCTCATCTACACCAAACACAGCCAGACTATCTGCTAAATTTGGTCCTTTTGCTTCTCCAAAAAATGCTAGTCTAAGTGGTTTTCCTAACTCTGGCATTTTTAATTCATTGGAGGAGATAAAGCTATCAATAATTTCTTGATAATCATTTGGCAGATGTAAAGTCTCTTTCTTCTGTTCAAGCTCTAACATAAATTTATCTAAAATTTCAAAAGTATTTTCTTTGACTGTTTTAGAACAATCTTTTTCATTATAAGTTTCAGGAAAATAGACAAACTTCTTCACCTCATCTACAAGCTCTACTAAAGTTTTACCTTTCTCCTTGGCTAAATCTAACAAGATCTCCTTCTTATCATGACCAAGAAGATCTATATCGTAATTTTCTAAGGCTGAAATAATGTGTTCATTATCTGTATTTTTAATATAGTGACTGTTTAGCCAAATAAGTTTTTCATAGTTATATGCTGAAGCTGATTTATTAATATTATTTGGATCAAATAACTGAATCATCTCTTCTAAACTAAAGATCTCTTGATCCTTATTACTCCAGCCAAGTCTTACTAAAAAATTTAAAAGAGCTTGTGGCAAGAAACCATCTTTTTTATACTCCATTACATCAGTAGCCCCATCTCTTTTAGAAAGTTTTTTCCCTTTGTCATTGTGGATCATTGGAACATGATAAAACTTAGGAGTATCTAAACCTAATGCTTCATATACAACTATTTGTTTTGGCGTATTTGAAAGATGATCATCTCCTCTAATCACCTCATTAACTCCCATTAATGCATCATCAATTGCAACAACAAAATTATATGTTGGTGTACCATCAGCTCTTGCGATGATAAAATCATCAGTTGCATCACTCCAGTTAAATACAACCTCTCCTTTTACACCATCATTAATTGTTACTGTTCCTTCTAATGGAGCTTTAATTCTTACAACTGGCTGAATTCCTTCTACAGCTGGTAAACTACCGTCTCTATATCTTCCATCATATCTTGGTCTCTCACCATTTGCTTGTTGTGTCTCTCTTAAACTTTCCAACTCTTCTTTTGACATATAGCAATAATATGCTTTTCCTTGATCTAGTAGTTTTTGTACATACTTTTTATAAAGCTCAAATCTCTCTGATTGATACACAATCTCATCATCACTATCCATGCCTAGCCATTTGAAAGCCTCTAAAATAGCATCGGTTGCTTCCTGTGAGTTTCTACTAAGATCCGTATCTTCTATTCTTAAAAGAAATTTTCCATTATTTTTTCTCGCCCATAACCAACTAAATAAAGCGGTTCTAAGACCTCCTATATGAAGGTATCCTGTTGGAGATGGGGCAAATCTTGTTACTGTCATTCTATTTCCGTTTTATTGTGTTTTGGGGAATTTTACTATAATGTAGCAAAAATGGGTCTTGAAAAGATCACCAAGGGTACGAGAACCCACTGTTCTAAAAGAAATAAATAAAGGTTTAAAAGTGAGTCAACTACCAAACTGTCCTAAATGTGACTGTGAATATACATATGAAGATGGAGAGCTTTTAATCTGTCCAGAGTGTGCGTATGAGTGGTCTTTAAGTGAAACTGAAGAGAAGGTAATTAAAGATTCCAACGGAAATGTTTTACAAGATGGAGATAGTGTTACAGTTATAAAAGATCTTAAGGTTAAAGGATCTTCAAACCCTGTTAAAGTTGGAACAAAAGTTAAAAACATAAGACTAAATTATGATAGTGACCATGATATCGATTGTAAAATTGATGGCTTTGGAGCCATGGGACTTAAATCACAGTTTGTAAAAAAGATATAAATCACCATTCATTGCAAAACATTGTTTTTACGGTATAATCCTGATTATAAGAATTGTATGAGGGAACCTAAGTGTCAATAAGTTCAGCTGAAAAGCTATTAGAAGAGTACAAAAAAGTAGTAGATGTTTCATCAATAGTTTCAATGACAAATCCTAAAGGTTATATTACCTATGCAAATGATGCTTTTTGTGAAATTAGTGGATTTAAAAGAGAAGAACTTATTGGATCTAATCATAACTTGGTAAGACACCCTGATATGCCTTCATCTGCTTTTAAAGAGATGTGGGAAACAATCCAATCCAAAAATGTTTGGAAAGGGATTGTTAAAAATAAGAAAAAAGATGGTTCTTATTACTATGTATCTGCTACAGTAGTTCCAATAATTAATAAACAAGAACAAGTAGAACAATATATTGCCCTTAGACAAGATGTAACAGAGCTTATGGAACTAACAAATAAGTTAGAAGAAAGAGTTACTGAAGAAGTAGAAAAAAATAGAGAAAAAGATGCTAGGAGCCTTGAGACCTTTAGAAATTTTCTCAACTCTAGCCCTAACCCTATTATTGTTTATGATAAAGAAAAAGTAGAATTTGTCAATGATAATTTTTTAGATAAACTAACTCTCTCTAGAGAAGATGTGTGTGGAAAATTCTACAACTTAGAGTCAATTCTTGAAGAAAGAGATGGATTTCTCTCCTCTCTAAATAAGATCAGTAAAAACTACAGAGAAAATAAGATTTCTATTAAATCTTCCAAGGGAAGAAGAATTTACTATTTAATAGAAAATGAAATCCAATCTACAACAGGTAGTCTACTAAGAATGTTTACATTTAATGATATCACTCTTAATGAGTACCAAAAACTAAAGATTAAAAATTATAGCAATAGATTAGAAGACTTTATTTCAAGAAGGGCGAAAAAAGACTCTTTAGTAGAAGAAAAGTCTAAGACAATTAAAGAAGAAACTACGCCAGAACAACCAAAAGAAAAAAGAGATCTTACAAAAGAAGAGATGGATGTTTTAAAAGCGTCTCGTTCAGGAAAAGCTTTTAGTGCTGTGGAATACTCAGCAGAAGTTGATGAATATGTAAAAGAAGAACTACAAGAGCTACAAGAAATAGAAAACGAAGTAGAAGAAATTATTACAGAGTACGAAGAAGATAACCATATCTCTCACATTCACTCTATTTCAAACCGTTACTCTAAATACGCTTCAATAATTAATGGTCTTTTTGAGTTTAGAGATCTAGCTTTTGCGATTAACTCTCTTGCCAATCTCCTTAGTGAACTTGATGATACAATGCTTGATCCATCACAACAAAAAAAATTAGGAATTTTTATAGGAAGTTTAATACAAGATCTAGCCAACTGGAGAAGATCTATTTTTGTAGAACAAAGTGCCTTAGATATTCACTACCTTGACAGTTCTCTATTTAGTACAATTTTGCAACTAGAAGGAGCAATTAACGTTCAAGAAGAAATAGATGAAGAGGATGAATTAGAACTTTTCTAGGTTCCTTTTTAAAAACTCTTCATTAAAAAAACCACCATCATTCTCTATATAAAACTTAGCCTTGTGGGAAAACTTTAGATTCCAAGCATGAAGCATTACTCTTTTTGCTCCAGTTCTCTCTACTCTAGACTCTACATCCATCATTTTTCCATCAAGATAGTCATTGGCAACTTGAACATCCACCCCATAAAAAGGATCTCCTAAAATTCTATGTCCAATATGGGATAGATGAATTCTTATCTGATGAGTTCTTCCTGTAATTGGGTAAGCGTTCACTAACGTGATATCTAACTCTTCATAATACTCTATAGGAGTAACAAAAGTTCTTGACTTTGCTCCATCTTTATTAATCTCACTTAAAACCCTAGGAGTTGGATCTTCTGGATGTCTATTGTTATTCATTCCAATTAGTATTGGAGCGTCAATAAGTCTCTCTTTTTTTAAGTTTCCTTCTACCAAAGCTAGATAATTTTTCTCAATATCTTTTTCTACAAAGAGATTTTTTAACTGCTTTTCTGCTTTTTTATTCTTACTGGCAATGACTAGTCCACTGGTCTCTCTATCGATTCTATGGACAAGGTTTGCCAAATGTCCATATAGATGTTTAATATCATCAACCAAGGATGACTCTACATGAAACCCATTTTGGTGTACAAGCATCCCAGAAGGCTTATTAAATACAGCAAAATCTTTAGTCCCAAAGATTGGCTCTAATCCGCTGGGAGTTGGCTCATGATACATCACTTCAAGCTTTCCTGCAATTGGTACAGCTTTTTTAATGATTACTTCCCCATCCATGAGAACACGACCTTTATCAATAAGCCTTGCTACAACTGAGAATGGAAGATTAAGTTTTTCTGCTAAGTAGAAATTTACTTTTACTGGCTCAGTGACCTCAAAAGTTTTCGTTACATAAGCCATTAGACCTTGGATATAACCCTAATGCCTTCTGGTTCAAAAAGCTCTATAGCTTTTTCAACAAAAGGATCTTTCATAATATCTTCTGGAGACTCTTTTTTCGGTTCTGGATTAATCCCTGCATTTGCCATAACACAGCTTCCTCCATTAATACCTTCACCTGTTTTATCATCATTTGATGGCTGTTCTACAGACTCCTGTCGGGGTTCTTCCTTTATAGGTTCTGGCTCTTTATCACAAGGATTCATCTTGACAGATGTTCCAATTCCAAAGACTTCATCAATAAGTTGTTTAATTGTTGCCCAGTATTGTTTCAACATCTGTTTACATTCGCCGTCAACACAACTAATCCAAGTAAGCTCTCCATCAGTGTAGCTTACAAACTCAACTCCACCTTTAAAACAAGTTCCCAGTTCAAAGTTTCTATCAAATAATTTATCTACAAGATCATCAAACTTTCTTGAATAATCAACTTCTGGAGCCTTTGGAGGTTCTGGTTTTGCTACAGGCTCAGGTTTTTGAACTTGAGTTTGAGGCTGAACAGACTCTGGTGTTACTTGTTCTTGAACTGGCGTTGTAGGAGTAGGCTCTTCAGCAGTAGGTTGAGCCACTGTTTGCTGTGGCTGTGGTACTGCTTTTTTTTCTGGTAGTTTTTCTATTTGTGCTTCTAACTTACCAATCTCCTCATCAATTGCATTAGTCTTTAAAGCCTCAATCATCTTAAGAACAGTAAGACCAAGAACAAATCCACTATCAGCTCCAACAGCTAAAAGAGACTTTCCATCACTTACAACTCTAAAAAATCTATCTAAAATAAAAGTTGTAAATCTTCTATCTCCTCTAATTAGCTTCTCTTTTAAAAAGCTCATCAGTTCATCAATAAGCATCTCGCTGTCATAATCTTCAATAGAAGCAACCAGTTCCAATGCTTTTTCTCTATCTTTTTCTAAAATCCTGTCAAAGAAATACTCAATCTGCTTAGGATCCAAAATCCCAAGCATTGATACTACACCATTGGTATCAATATCGCCTTTACAAAATACAATAGCTTGATCTAATAGTGTAAGGGTATCTCTTAAAGATCCGTTTCCACTTCTTGCTATTATCTCTAATGCTTTCTCTTCAAAGTTTACATTTTCGATATTTAAAATATTCTCCAAATGTCTTAGAACATCCCCTTGTGGGATCTTTTTAAATCTAAAATGCTGAGTTCTTGAAAGAATAGTTGGCGGTAACTTCAATGGATCTGTAGTTGCCAAAATAAATTTTACAAACTCTGGTGGCTCTTCCAGTGTTTTTAATAAAGCATTAAAAGCCTCTTTTGTAAGCATATGAACTTCATCGATAATAAAGATCTTATACCTTGCCATGGAAGGTTTATATCTTGTCTGTTCTATTAGATCTCTAATATCATCAATCTTTCTGTTACTTGCACCATCCATCTCTATAATATCAATATGTTTTCCTATATTAGCGGCAAGACAGTTCTCACATTTTTCACAAGAACTGTGACTGACACCTTCTTGACAAATAAGTGCTTTTGCAAAGATCCTAGCTGTTGATGTTTTTCCACTTCCTCTAAGACCTGAGAAAAGGTAAGCATGGGAAAGTTTATCTGAATCAAGAGCTAACTCTAAAGTCTGACTAATACTCTTTTGTCCAACAAGTTCATCAAACTTTTTTGGTCTATATTTTAGTGCTAAAACTTTTTTATCTTGACTCATTTTCTCTCTTTTTTAGTAAAAGATGATTATATCAAATTTAAGATCTACTTAAATTTAAAAACTTGTTATTATTCATAATATTAAGTCAGATTTTTTTAGCTACTATTTCGCCATGAAATATTTTCTAATTATTTTTATAACGGTTTTTTTATGTTTTTCTCTCTATAAAACTTTATCCAAAACAAAGCCACAGTGCCAAAAAGAGGTTACTTGTTTTGACAAAACATTTATCGAAGAAAAAAAAATCTCTTCCTTGATAAAAGAACTTGAAACTAATGGAGGAAAATATAACTGTAAAATTATTCCTTCAAAATATATGAAAAGTGAAGTTTTTACATACACTTCTGTAGAAGAATTAACAGATCTAAATCAGAAGATATTAGGGGAAAGTTCAAAAAATTCAAAAGTACAAATTGATTGTAAACTTTACGAAAATGATAAAGAAGATCCAAAAAAGAAAAGTGATAGTTGTAAACTTTTTACAGGTTATCTTCTTTATGAATTTAAAATGGATAATCAACCAATCTATAAAATACAAATTGATTATCTAAATAGTAAAGGAAAAGATATTTCTCAAAGGGTCGATTGTATAAAAGACTCTTTGTACCAATATAAATAGGATAAAAATGGAAACAAAAATAGAAGACTTAACAAGGCTTAATCATTTCCCAATTATGATGTTTGCTGTGATAATGGGTATTTCAGGACTAGCAATGGTATATTTAAAATTTTTTGAAGTTTTTGGTATCTCTTCAATTTTTGCCCAAGGTTTAATAGCTTTAGACTCTATTTTCTTTGTTGCTATAGCTTTTACTTATGGAATTAAACTATTAAGATATCCAAATGATGTGAAAAAAGAGTTTACCCATCCTATAAGAATAAATTTCTTTGCTGCTGTCTCAATCTCTTTACTTTTACTGTCAATTCTTTATCATCATATCTCAATCACGGTTGCAACATCATTTTTTTATATGGGCTTAGTCTTACAAACATATTTCACTCTTAATACAATCAGATACTGGATAGAGAATAACCTAGAGATAACCCATTCTAACCCAGCTTGGTTTATTCCTATTGTTGGAAATATTATTGTCCCTGTAGCTGGAAGTAAGATCATTCCTAATTTTTATTTAATGTTCTATTTCTCTATAGGACTATTTTTTTGGTTAGTTCTATTTACTGTAATCTTTTACAGAATTATTTTTCATCACCAATTAGCTCAGAAGTTCTTACCAACTCTTTTCATCCTTATAGCACCTCCTGCAGTGGGTTTTTTAGCCTATATTAAGTTAGGATACCCTTTGGATTTCCTTGGGTATATTCTTTTTAGTTTAGGCTTGTTTTTCACACTACTTATTAGTTTTATGTACAAAAGCTTTCTAAACTTAAAGTTTTTTATCTCTTGGTGGGCATTTACATTTCCTATGGCTGCTATAACTGCAGCAACAGCTGTAATGTATAGTCTAACTAATGATTATTTTCTCTATATCCTCTCTTTTATTCTACTAGCAGGAACAACTTTTATCGTTTTGTTTGTTGGGTACAAAACAGTTTATCACATGTTAAAAAAAGAGATCTGTATAGCAGAGTAGTCTACTCTGCTCTCC
>JAOXRY010000212.1 GCA_025800305.1 Campylobacterales bacterium
AGGAATTCAAGAAGAAACAACATATCTTCAAATTCCCTGTATAACATTTAGGGATAATACAGAAAGACCTGTTACAGTATGGGAAGGTACAAATACTTTA
The DNA here is from genome assembly GCA_025800305.1 of Campylobacterales bacterium. Classification (GTDB taxonomy): domain Bacteria; phylum Campylobacterota; class Campylobacteria; order Campylobacterales; family SZUA-545; genus JAOXRY01. The sequence goes on from JAOXRY010000212.1 coordinate 101, forward strand.
GCAAAAGTCAAGGAGATGGATAGACTCTCAGAAGAAATACTAAATAAAAACTATAAAAAAGGTAAGATACCTTTATTATGGGATGGAAAAACAGCAGTAAGAGTCGTTGATGAAATCAAGTCCCTCTTTTAGTTAAAACAACCTTTATAGTTTTTAAAATAATTTTTATTTCAAGCCATAGAGACCAGTTTTTTATATAATAGAGATCGTACATTAGTTTCTGATAAGAATCATCCGTTCCTTTTCCATAAGGGAAGTTGACTTGTGCCCAGCCAGTTATGCCTGGTTTTACAAGGTGTCTTTCATGATAATAAGGAATTTCATTTTCGTATTCTTTTACTAAAATATCCCATTCTGCTCTTGGTCCAATGATAGACATTTCTCCTTTTAAAACATTGAAAATTTGGGGGAGCTCATCTATTCTTGTTTTTCTCATTAAGCTTCCAAAAGGAAATATTCTTTCGTCATTTTCCTGAGTATAGGGATTGAATTTTGAATCTGTGCGCATAGACCTAAACTTTATAACAGTGAATTCTTTTTCATCTCTTCCAACTCTTTTTTGTATAAAGAAGATTGGTCCAGGAGATTCTTTTTTAATTTTAAATGCTGCAAAAAGCATAATTGGAAAAGTAAGTATTAGGAGTGATATCGCTCCTAAAATATCAATAGCCTTCTTTTGAAATTTATCAATAAAACTTAGATGGTGAATATTTTCTAGGAAGCTGAGATCTGTAGAGTCGTTAGGAATATAACATTTTTTAAAATACT
>JAOXRY010000215.1 GCA_025800305.1 Campylobacterales bacterium
GCGATAGAGTGGTATTCGCCATTAGGACCTCTTTCTTTTGTTTGGTCTTGGCCTTTGGAAACTGGAGAGCATGATAAAACTTCTGTATTTGAATTTGGAATGGGACAGAGATTTTAGAAATTTTGAATGTTTGATAAAATGTTGAATATTTTTAAAAATTTAAAAAGGATTAGATGATGGCTATTGAAAATAATATGGTTGTAGCAATGGAATATGAGCTAAAAGAAGAAGGAACAGATACTGTTATTGATTCTAATAAGGGAGTAAGTCCTTTAGAATTTATTATGGGAAAAGGTGCAATTATTCCAGGTCTTGAAAAAGAGATTGGTAAAATGGCAAAAGGAGATACAGGTTTAGTAACTGTTGCTCCAGCTGAAGCATATGGTGAATATGATGAAACAGGTGCAGTAAAAACTCCAATTGAGCAATTTGCAGGAATTGAACTAAAAGAAGGCTTGGTTCTTTATGGCCAAGCAGAAAATGGACAAACTGTACAAGTAACTGTAAAAGAGTTTGATGATAAGGAGGTTGTAATTGATTACAACCATCCACTTGCAGGAAAAACACTTTGTTTTGATGTAAAAATTGCAGATGTAAGAGAAGCAACAGAAGAAGAGTTAGCACAAGGTTATGCAGGTCCAGCAATGGGCGGTTGTGGTTGTGGAACTGGTGGTGGAGGCTGCGGTTCTGAAGGTCATTCACACGGTGATGATCATGAGTGTTGTGGTGCACATGAACCAGGTGATGAAGGGTGTTGTGGAACACATAAATAAAAAAACTGAGTAACTCTTATCACAGATAGGAGTTACTTCAACTATTAAAATTAACTTACAAAATATTCAAAACAAATTTAAAGGTGTCAAATGTTTGAGATAATCAGACGATTAAAAAATGAACTATCAAAAGTTGTTGTAGGACAAGATGAGATGGTAGATGCCCTTTTGGTTGGTATCTTATCAAAAGGTCACGTTCTTCTTGAAGGTGTCCCGGGAATCGCAAAAACTACAACAGTTAATACTCTTTCATATGCATTAGGTCTTAATTTTAAAAGAATCCAGTTTACTCCAGATCTATTGCCTAGTGATGTGATAGGTGCAGAGATCTATGATCCTAAAACAAACGAATTTAAGATAAAACATGGACCTATCTTTACAAATTTATTATTGGCAGATGAGATAAACAGAGCTCCTGCAAAAGTCCAGTCAGCACTTTTAGAAGTTATGCAAGAAAAGCAGGTAACTATTGGAGAGAATAGTTTTAAAATTGACACTCCATTTTTTGTACTAGCGACACAAAATCCAATTGAACAAGAGGGTGTCTATTCTCTTCCAGAGGCTCAACTTGATAGGTTTATGTTAAAGGTGAATGTTGATTATGGGACTAAAGAGGAAGAGTTAGAAATTGCTAGAAGAGTTGCCAATAGTAGCTTTGAAACTGTAGAGTCTGTTGTCTCAAAAGAGGAAATCTTCTCTTTACAAGAAGAGGTATCGAAGATTCATATTGATCCAGAACTGGAAGAGTATATTGTAGATCTTATCTATAAAACAAGAGAGGAGAATCCATATTTAAAATATGGGGCAAGTCCAAGGGCTACAATAGATCTTTTAAAAGCTTCAAAAGCATATGCCTTTTTAGCAGAGAAAGATTTTGTTGCTCCAAGTGATATTGCAAAAGCTTGTAAATCTGTATTAAGACATAGATTAGTTTTAAGTTATGAAGCACAAGCAGAAGAGATTCAACCTGATGATATTATCAAGGATATCATAGCAAATGTCCCAGTCCCATAGAGGAAAGAAAAGAGCAAAAGAGCTTACGATAAAAGCCCGTAAAGAGGTTTTTAGTGAATATGTAGGCTCTCATATCACTTCACGAAAAGGTGAGGGGTATGATTTTGCAGAACTACGAGAGTACGCTATTGGAGATGATGTTCGCCATATCGACTGGACAATAACAGCCAAACAGCAAAAGCCATTTGTAAAACTATTTCATGAGGAGAATAGGCTTTTTATAAATGTTATCTCACTTCTTGGTGGTTCTGTCCATTTTGGAAGTAAGAGGTTGAAGCAAGATCTTATAGGAGAAATTGCTGGAATTTTGTTTTTTAGTGCCATTAAAAAGCAAGACGTTTACAGCTCGTATATCTATACAGATAGAGAACATCACAAAAGCAAAATCACCAGCTCACTGGGCTCTGTAGAAAAAGAGATAGAGAAGATCTTAGATTTTGAGTCGTTAGGAGAGAGAGTTGATTACGATAGATTGGCTTACGATATTCCTAAAAAGATGAAGAAAAAATCTCTTCTATTTATTGTAGGAGATTTTTTAGAAAATATTACCAGTAATAAAGTTCCCAATCTAAACTCTTTGGCAAAAAAACATGAGGTTGTAGCAATTATTGTGAGAGATAGATTGGAAGAGAGTCTTGGAAATTTTCAAACCTCTTCTTTTGTAGATCCATCATCAAAAAAGCAGTTTACAGGAACTCTATCAAAAGGTCTTAAGAAAGAGTATAGTGAGAGAATCAAAAGCTATGACAGAAAATTAATCTCCTACTTTAATAAAAATCAAATCAGATATATTAAGATCTATACAGATGAAGAGCCTTTTAAAAAGTTATTGAGGTTTTTAAATGGATGAGTTAAGAGATATAAAACCTATTTTTCAAGCCAGTGATTATTATGTATT